>JAGGRV010000371.1 GCA_021159445.1 Deltaproteobacteria bacterium
TTTGGTGATTGAGTGGAACTGAAGGGCAAAAAAGTAACAATACTGGGCACGGGGGTATCCGGCCGGGCAGCTGCCGGATGGATCGTCTCTCAAGGAGCACAAGTCATATGCAGTGACTTAAATCCCCTGAATAAGTGGCCTAAGGGTCTGGCAGGCTGGTGTGACAAAAATGGCGTCGGAGTGGAGACAAAAAAACATAAGGTAGAGACCTGCCTTTCATCCGATCTGATAGTGGCCAGCCCTGGTGTTCCACCTGAAATTCCTGCCCTTGTGGCAGCACGCAGGTCCAATATCCCTGTGGTTGGAGAACTGGCCCTTGCGGCATCCTTCTGGAAAGGACCTTTAATCGGCATCACCGGCACAAACGGAAAAACTACTACTACTATGCTTGTGGATGAGATGCTAAAAAAGGCCAATGTACCTCATGTAAGGGCTGGGAACATTGGAACACCATTATCTGCACTCATTAAAGAACATACTGAGGAAACTATCGCGGTCCTGGAGATCAGCAGCTTTCAGTTGGATTATTTCCCCAGGACCAAGTATTTTCCCTTCACTCCTCCAAGGTTTAAGACAACAGCATGGCTTAATCTTGACCCGGACCACCTTGATCGCTATCGGGACATCAAGAACTACGGAGAGAGCAAGGCAGCAATCTATGACTTTCAAAGGCCTGAAGATTGGGCTATCCGCAACATGGACGACAAGGAACTGGAAACATGGAAGGACAGAGGACGTGCCAGAAGGCTCTATTTCGGGATGCTGCGCCCCGGAGTTCCAGGAGCCGTGCTGGACACCTCTTTGAAAAAGATCAGCGTCATGTGGCCTGACAATAAATGGGAGGAATATGACCTGGAAAGCTGGTCCCCAAGGGGTCGACATAATGTTGAAAACCTGGCTTGTGCCATACTTATTTCACGCCTGGCTGGTGCCGGTGTGGATGCAGTACAGTCTGTTATCCAAAGCTTCAAAGCGGCACATCACAGACTTCAGTGGGTGGTCCAAAATGCGGGCATTGACTATTATGACGACTCCAAGGCCACCAATGTTGCATCTGTACTTCGCGCACTGGAGTCCATAGATCAGCCAATAGTGCTCATCGTGGGCGGCCGCGGCAAGGGTGAAGATTATGCTTCCCTGGCCGAGGTCACAAAAAAGGTGCGTATTCGTAGTGCAATTGCTATAGGCGAAGAGGCCAAGGCGTTAAAAAAAGTCTTAGGTAAGGTAATACCGGTTATTCAGGTGAGTGGAACAAAAAACGGCAAAAAGACTATGAGAAAAGCTGTGGAGGAAGCAACGTCCCTGGCTGAGCCAGGTGATGTCATACTCCTTTCTCCGGCCTGCTCCAGCTTTGATATGTTTAAGAACTATGAAGAACGTGGCATGGCATTTCAGGAAGCAGCCAGGGGATTTGGTGATTGGGTGATTGGGTGATTTTAAAAACGGAATTTTAATTTAAAAATGCGGATGCAGGCAGATTGTGAATTTAACTATGAGCCGAGAAATACATAAGCACAAAACAATCACCAAATCACTAAATCACCAAATCACTAAATTAGTCGTGGCTGGTGGTGGCACAGGTGGACACGTATTTCCCGGAATGGCCGTGGTTGAGGCCATGGAGTCCCATGGCCATATAGATGTTCTATGGATAGGCACAGGCCGCCCGGTGGAAAAAAATGCGCTCTCTGGACGTAAATGGGATTACCGAATCCTGAACACAAGGCCTCTTAGAGGCTCAGGCCTTGCAGCAACTATGCGTTCTTTGGCTGGACTTCCTTTTTCCACGATCAGGGCCTGTTCGTGGCTTAAATCATTCAGACCTCATGTAGTACTGGGTGTCGGGGGATATGTCTCCGGGCCTGCACTTCTTGCAGCGCGAATGTTGCGGATACCCGCAGCCCTCCATGAGCAGAACCTTATCCCCGGTCTCACAAATCGTTTGGCCTCCAGGTTCGCAAAGACAGTGTTTGTGAGCTTTAAAGAAACTGTTAAATACTTTCCAAAAAACAGGGTAATTTTTACTGGAAATCCCATACGGAAAAACATAATTCAATCACTAAGTCACCAAATTACCAAATCACCAAATCACTCAACCACCAAATCACTCAATCTTCTGGTCCTGGGAGGCAGTCAGGGGGCCAGATGCCTGAACCGGCTTGCCGGTTCGGCCATACAGGTTTTGTGGCAATCCGGTTTTCATTTGGAAATTATTCACCAAACCGGCAAGCTGGATATGCCACATGTTGAAAAATTTTACAAGGATGCAAATATTCCGGCCAAAGTGACCCCGTTTATCTCTAACATTGGTGAGTCCTATTCCTGGGCAGATTTGGTTATCTGCCGGGCCGGAGCGGGTACGCTGGCTGAGCTCACAACCATGGGAAAGCCCTCGATCCTCATTCCATATCCCTGGGCAACGGACAGCCATCAGGATGCCAACGCCGGAAAATTGACTGAAGCCGGGGCTGCCAAATACTTCCTGGAAGAGGAAATCGGTGCTATAAAACTGGCGGGAGAGATACAGTCTTTGCTGGAGGATCCCCAAAAGCTTATCAATATGGGAGAAAATGCTCGAAAACTTGGAAAACCCACGGCAGCTACAGAGATAGCATCTACACTGATAGAGATGGCTGGGCATACTTTTTCATATTCTGAAACAGAAACTAATTCATTGAAAGGTTCTACAGTACGTAATCATGTATAAAAAACAACATATGCATTTTGTGGGAATCGGCGGAATCGGTATGAGCGGCCTTGCACAGGTCCTTCTTAATCTTGGATATAGAGTCACGGGTTCTGATTTATGTGAGACTGAAATCACCAGGTCTCTCAGGAAACTGGGAGGCACAATTTACAGGGGCCATGCTCCTGAAAATATTCAGGGCGCAGACGTGGTGGTGATTTCCTCTGCTGTCAGAGAAAACAACCCTGAGGTTCAGGAGGCTTATTCTGCCCAAATTCCGGTCATACCAAGGGCTGAAATGCTTGCGGAATTGATGCGGCTTAAGAAGTTCGGCATAGCAGTGGCCGGAGCCCATGGAAAGACCAGCACGACCTCCATGATCTCTTCTGTGCTTCGCGCCGGTGGCCTTGATCCAACGGTCATCATAGGTGGGAAGGTGAATGGCCTGGGAAGCAATGCCTGTTGGGGACAGGGCGAGTTCCTGATAGCAGAAGCCGATGAGAGTGACGGAAGCTTTCTGCGCCTTACACCAAGCATAGCTGTAGTAACCAATATAGACAGGGAACACCTGGACTATTATCCGGACCTGAATGCCATAATCCGGTGTTTTCTGGATTTTATAGACAAAATCCCTTTCTATGGTCTTGCCATACTCTGTGGAGATGATCCCCGCCTCAGAGAAATGCTACCGGTAGTAAAAAAACGGGTAATGACATATGGGACAGGACCTGAGTCTGATCTACAGGCCAGAGATATTACCTTCGAAGGTCTGGGAGTATCCTTCAAGGCCTGGTGGAAAAACTCCGAACTCGGCGAGATACGACTCAAGGTCCCCGGGCTGCACCATGTAAGAAATTCCTTGGCTGCAATGGCCCTGGGACTTGAACTTGAGATACCTTTTCATAAAATCCGGACCGGTCTTATGTCGTATGAAGGCGTAAGCAGACGATTTGAGATACTGGGTGAAACAGATGGAATAACAGTCGTAGATGACTACGCACACCACCCCACTGAGATACGGGCCACCCTCTCAGCTGCCAGGGCATGTTGGCCTGAACGCCGGCTCGTGGTTCTTTTTGAACCCCACCGATACAGCAGAACCCAGATATTGATGGACGATTTCACCACGGCCTTCGGGGAAGCTGATGAACTATGGCTGACGGAAATCTATCCAGCCAGTGAAACTCCTATAGTAGGAGTCAGCGGAAAACGTCTGGCAAGAAACATCAGGGATAAACGTGGTGGACCAGTGCACTATGTAGAGTCCTGCGGGGATCTTCCGCGGGCGATTGTACCAAGCCTGCAGGATGGTGACGTGGTCATAACTCTTGGAGCCGGTGCCATAGGGCGTATGGGACCAAAAATTCTGGACATGCTTAAGACAAAGGAGTCAGCGTTTGCTCTCTAAGGATCTGAAAAGGATAGAAGATCTTCAGGTGCGCAAGAATGTTTCGCTTTTACCGCTCACAAGCTTTCGGATAGGCGGGCCTGCGCATCTATTTCTGGTTCCATGGACCTTGAAGGCCCTTGAACAGACCGTTTCTTATCTCAGTAATCGTTCCATATCTTATAAGGTGCTGGGCCAGGGGAGCAACCTGTTGATCAACGATAAAGGCGTGAAGCTAGTCATGACCTTGACAGCCCTGAATCGCATCCACTCTTTGCAACATGGGAGAACTGCCCATGGCCATCCCTTTAAAACAGTGTCTGTAGAGGCAGGATGCAGGCTGAAGTCCCTTCTTTCCTGGTCCATACGCAATAGCCTGTCTGGTCTTGAGAATTTTTCCGGCATTCCGGCCAGTGTAGGTGGGGCCATATCCATGAACGCCGGCACCAACAAGTGCTCCATGGCGGAAGCGATAGACGCCGTGCAATTTACAGGGCCGGACGGGAGTTGCTGGTTCCGGAGAGATCAATTGCAATTTGATTACAGGTCTTTCAGACTGCCGGACAAGACCCTTATCTCTGCTGCTGAAATTCAATTTGGCAAAAGCAGCCCTGATCAGATCAGTCGCCGTGTCAGAAAGGTGATGTACAAACGGAGAACCACCCAGCCTATAGGAGAACCAAGCGCAGGGTGTATTTTCAGAAATCCCCAGGGAGATTCAGCAGGAAAGCTTATAGACCAATGTGGACTCAAAGGTCTTAGGATCGGGGACGCCGAGGTATCCAAAAAGCATGCGAACTTTATTGTAAACCGTGGAAAAGCCAGTGCCATACAGGTAATGAACTTGCTGAAAATTATTAGAGAGCGTGTAAAAAAAGAGACTGCTGTAGAACTTGTCCCAGAAGTATCTGTTTGGGGTATGGAAACATGAAAGTCAGAAGGCCGTCTTCAGAATTCAGGTCTTCAGTATGTAGCTCCAGCTCGCAGGACAAGGCTGCCAAACCGGTATTTTCCGTATCGTGGTCTATCCACCCTAAGATATTGGTTGGCGTAGCCGTAATGTGCATTGGCTTTGTCGGCTTTTTTGTATGTCGGCATTGGGCATGTCAATCTGATCTTTTCAGGGTTTGTCAAGTCCTGGTAAAAGGTTGCGATCGTGTCACAGAAGAAGAAATTTTGCAACTGAGTAATGTGACCGCCCAGGACAATCTACTGTCTCTCGACCTGAAATCAATTGCAACGTCCATAGAAACGCATCCCTGGGTCCATACTGTTGAAGTCAAGAAAAAATTGCCGGATCACCTAATGATTATGATCAAAGAACATACTCCGGTAGCCTTATTGAACTCTGACAAAATGTATTTGGTTGATGAACAAGGTGAAATTATCGATGAACTTTCAACAGAAAAGCCTGTTTCTCTTCCCATCATCACAGGAATTGATCCTAAAAACATTATAGATCACCAAATCACCAAACCACCAAATCACCAAATCCAAAAGGCCCTGGAATTAATATCCATGGCAAGTAAGGGCACAAGGACTCTGGGTGTCAACAATATTAGCCAAATAGACATAGCTAAAAGAGACACCTTAATACTCTATACATCTGATAGCGGTATTCCTTTTTACTTTGACACTGAAAATCTCAGCACCCAATTCAGTAGGGCGGAAAAAGTCCTGTATCAGCTCTATCGTTCAGGAACATATAAAAAAGCAGCTAAGGTTGATTTGGATTACGGCCCTGGCCAGGCCTTAGTCAGTCTGAAATATTAGGAGAGAAAATGGTCGAGAGACCCGGTAACATAGTTGTCGGCCTGGATATCGGCACCACTAAGATATGTGCAGTAGTGGGTGAGTTCAACGAAAAGGGTGCTGAGATTATAGGCGTGGGGACTTATCCTTCTGTAGGTCTTCGAAAGGGAGTAGTTGTCAATATAGACAACACAGTCGATTCCATACAGAGGGCTATTGAAGATGCCGAACTCATGGCCGGGCGTGAAATAGGCTCAGTGTTCATTGGCATTGCCGGTAGTCATATAAAGGGCTTCAACAGCCATGGGGTGATAGCTGTAAAGGACCAGGAGGTCTCCCAGGAGGACGTTGACAGAGTCATAGGTGCGGCAAGGGCAGTAGCCATACCCCTTGATAGGGAAGTCATACATATCCTGCCACAAGAGTACATCGTAGATGAGCAGGGAGGGATCCTGGATCCTGTCGGGATAACCGGGGTAAGGCTGGAAGCCAAAGTACATATAGTAACAGGAGCAGTTACGGCTGCACAAAACCTTATCAAGTGTTCAAATCGGGCAGGGCTCGACGTAGTGGATATAGTTTTTCAGCCCCTTGCCTCAGCCGAAGCAGTCTTAACCCAGGAGGAAAAGGACCTGGGGGTGGCCCTTATAGACTTTGGGGGTGGTACTACTGATCTTGCTCTGTTTACTGAAAGTGCCATCAAACACACAGCTGTGCTGGGACTTGGCGGCAACAACCTCACTAATGACATAGCAGTCGGGTTAAGGACACCCAGTAAAAAGGCTGAACAAATAAAGATACGCAACGGCAGCTGTATCAACTCTCTGATAGATAAAGAGCAGATGATCGAAGTCCCCAGTGTGGGAGGACGCAAACCCAGGCTTCTGTCCAGGCACATCTTGTCTGAAATACTTGAGCCCAGAGTGGAAGAAATCTTTACCTTGATTGACCAGGAAATAGAACGGACAGAACTTAAAGAACTATTGGCTTCGGGGGTAGTAATAACCGGAGGCTCTGCCCTCCTGCCTGGAATCGCCGAGATTGCGGATCAGGTATTCCAGTTGCCAACAAGAATCGGCTTTCCACAGCGGATCTCCGGCCTGGTGGACGTGGTCAACGGACCCATGTTTGCCACTGCTGTGGGCCTTGTGCTTTATGGCATGGAACATCAGTCCCAAAAGAAATTCCGAATAAGGGACGGGAATATATTCAACAGGGTAACCCTTTGCATGAAATCATGGTTTAAGATTCAAAAAAATTTCTAACCTGTTCGAGTTGGAGGACTAAGCATATGTCTTTTGAGTTTATAGAACCAAAACTCACTGCAAAGATAAAGGCAATTGGAGTCGGAGGTGGAGGCGGAAACGCTATTAACAGTATGATAGCCTCCGAACTCAAGGGTGTGGAATTCATAGCTGCAAACACGGATTCCCAGGCCCTTGAAGTGTCCATGGCCAGTACAAAGATTCAGCTGGGCAGAGGACTCACCAAGGGACTCGGAGCAGGAGCAAAACCTGAAATTGGCAGGGAAGCCGCAGAAGAGAGCATAGATGATATCCGGGCAATGCTGGAAGGAAGCGATATGGTCTTCATTACTGCCGGGATGGGTGGAGGTACCGGCACCGGTGGGGCCCCTGTCATTGCAGAAATCAGTAAGGAAATGGGTGCTCTCACAGTAGCAGTAGTGACAAAACCGTTTTCCTTCGAAGGAAAACGAAGGATTCACGTCGCTGAAGAGGGAATAGAAGAATTAAAAGATGTTGTAGATACTATAATAACCATTCCAAACGACCGGCTCAGAAGCCTTGCCCAACCCAACACTCCGATACTGGAGATGTTCCGAAAGGCAGATGAGGTCCTTTACTATGCAGTAAGAGGTATTTCAGACCTCATAGTCCTGAGAGGGTATATAAACGTAGACTTCGCAGATGTTCGCACTGTTACGGCTGAAATGGGGATGGCCCTCATGGGTACAGGTGTTGCCAAAGGGTCACGCAGGGCCTTGGAGGCAGTACAGATGGCCATAGCCAATCCCTTGCTTGAAGACATCTCAATAAGCGGTGCCAGAGGCATCCTGATGAATATTACTGCGAGCAGTTCTACTCTGAGCATGGAGGAGGTAGAACAGTCATCCTCTTTGATTTACGACGAGGCTCATGAAGACGCCAATATCATCCTGGGCACTGTATTTGATGACGACATAGATGAAGAAATCAGAGTAACAGTCATAGCTACCGGTATAGGGCCTGATGCCCTTTCCTTTGGAAGGCACATTGTTACACCAATAGAATCTATTAAGAAAAAGAGTAAGGCCATAAAACTGGATCATGATATGACAACCCACATCCAAAAGGATTCTATTAGGATATCCGGCCACATAAAGAATCCGAGGAAACAAGTATTAGACTTTGAGAGCCTTGATAAAGTAGACACTGATGAATTGGATATTCCTGCCTTTATCAGGCAAAAGGCGGACTAAACCCCACAAACCGACTCAACATGATTACCTATTGTCATGGCCATGGCGTGGATTCGTTCCTCGTTTTCACCTTCAACCATTATACGTATAACCGGCTCAGTGCCGGAGGGTCTGATAAGTATTCTGCCCCTGCGCTTAAGATCTTTCTTTAGCTGGTCCTGGAGTTCCTTAAGGCCGGCAATTTCATCCACGGTCTTCTTCTCCCGCACGCGGACATTGTGCAGTACCTGAGGAAAGGAAGCCATTATTCCGGCAAGTTCTGAAAGGGGCCTTTCTTTCTTTTGCATGACAGCCAAAAGTTGTAAAGCCGCCAAGATACCATCTCCCGTAGTTATATAATCCAGAAACACCAGGTGTCCTGACTGTTCACCACCGAAGTTGTAACCTGCCCTCCTCATGGTCTCTACTACATAGCGGTCACCAACCTGTGTTTGGATTAGCCGCCCGCCCTTGTTCTCCAGAGCAACCTCAAGCCCCATGTTGCTCATGACCGTTGCCACTACGGTATTTGAGTTGAGCTTACCCCTGTCAATCATATCATAGGCACATATTGCCATGATGTGATCTCCATCAACCACTGAACCCTTTTCATCAACCACTATTACACGATCACCATCCCCGTCAAGTGCGATTCCGATATCGGCATTGTGCTCGCCCACAGCCTTCTGCATGAGTTCAGGATAAATGGCTCCGCACCTATAGTTAATATTGGTACCGTTTGGACTTACGCCCAATTTGATTACCTCAGCCCCAAGTTCTTCAAAAACAGCAGGAGCCACCTTGTAGGTAGCACCATGTGCACAGTCTAAAACGATCTTAAGGCCATCCAGGGCAAGATCCTTTGGAAATGTGTTTTTCACAAATACTATATATCTGCCGGGGGCATCGTCGATGCGGAATGCCTTGCCGACATCTTGCCCTGTTGGTTGGGATTCTATTAATACTTCCGAATCCATCAGCTCCTCTATTTGCTCCTCTAATTCGTCGGGCAATTTAAAGCCCTCACCTGAAAAGAGTTTTATTCCATTATCCTGAAAAAGATTATGGGATGCTGATATCACTACTCCGGCATCAGATCTCATGTTAGTGGTAAGAAATGCAATGGCCGGGGTAGGCATGGGGCCTAGCAGCAAAACGTCCACTCCCATTGAACATATTCCGGCTGCAAGCGCATTCTCCAGCATATAGCATGACAATCGAGTATCCTTTCCTATAAGTATCCTGGGATGACGCCCACGACGATTTTTAAACATATAGGCTACGGCACGGCCAATCTTCATTGCAATATCAGTGGTCATAGGGTGGATATTAGCTATTCCGCGAATGCCGTCTGTACCGAACAACTTGCGCATTTAATGATCTCCTAAATCCCAAATTAAAATGCTAAATTTTGAATGTTGAATGCTGAATTAATGAAAAAACTTTTCAATTTTCCTTCCACAACTCAAAATTTAGCATTCAAAATTCAAAATTTGATTTGTACCTTTACGAGTCCTTGGGAATATTCACTTTAATATTTCGGGGTGTTATCTCCATTAATGTGAATCCTCCAGGGACAATGCATTCAGGCTCCACCGAATGGATTCCAGGCTCAAGCCCCTTCACCGAAATCCCAACATATATATCTGTGACCTTGATTCCTCTGAGATCCAGTATGGGCCCTCGTAAAGTCACGCTTACTATTCTGGGCCACCATAAAACATCTGGCTTGGTGGTTTCAATCTGTACCGGTATATGAGTGATGCGCCTTGTGCCTTGGGCAGGCACTATATGTACAGTGACTTTATATGTTCCCTTTTCTTCAAGTGATACATGGAGTCCCTGAAGATCCAGACCTACCTCCCTGGTAATATCATCCGAAGCCCCATCAAGCTCCACTGGGAATGTCCTTACGTCCTTTATAGCCTTTATTACACTTTCAGGCCCTGAAATAACCACTCTAGAAGGATATACATCCGTGTCTAAGACCTTGTGATATTTGGCAACCGTGCCTTTTAGAACAGGCCTTACTGGGAAATCACTTAACACGAGCGGCTCCAGCACAATTTCAACATTGCTGGGCTGTATCCTAAGTGTTCGAACTGCCCCGGGCAAAGAAAGGCTATCAGGTGATAAGTGAACAGTGGTTTTGCCTGGTGTTGCGTCTTTAAGATCAATTACCCTAAAAATACCCTTAGTAGCCATGGCGCGAATCATGCTACGGGGGCCATAGACTCTAACATCAATATTAGAAGGAATATCGTTGGCTATTACAAGATCCGCGGGTATATTTACCAATTCAAGTGGAATGGAAACGTTTACCTCGGCCTTTTGCTCTCCAACCACAAAGAACCAAACTAGCAAAGCAAATCCCAATGAAAACAACTTGAGAACCCAGTCTTTTCGAATAGAACCTCGCCAGCGCACAGGCTAAACTATCCTCCTTCGCCACCATGGTTTTTCAGTCTCTTCAGGCGCAAAGGCGTTCTGCAGGATACGCCTGAGCGTGCCCAGATCTATATCTCTGGTGATTTTTCCGGCAATGGCCACAGAGAGACTGCCGGTTTCCTCAGAAACGACCACTACCACAGCATCGGTCTGCTCGGTTATACCTATAGCTGCCCTGTGTCTGGTGCCCAGGCGTTTGCTGATGCTTGGGTTCGTGCTCAAGGGCAGCACGCATCCAGCCACTAAAAGCCTATTCTTTTGAATAATTACTGCACCGTCATGTAACGGTGTCCCCTTGTAAAATATTGTACAGAGCAAAGCACGAGTTACTTGCCCGTCAATTGTCACTCCTGACTCAAGGTAGTCCCTTAAGCCCACATCCCTCTCAAGTACTATCAAGGCGCCTGTATGGTTCTCTGTTAAAGTAGTAACTGCCTTTGCAATCTCCTCAAGAACCCGGAAGGTCTTTACCCGAAGTTTCGGGAAAGGGGTCTGGCCCATCTGAGCCAGCGCTCTGCGAATATCGTCTTGAAATACTATTATGATGAGTAGAAACAAAGAGCTAAGGATGGTCCCCAGGAGCCAGTGAAGAGTGAAGAGTTTCAACTCGCCGGCTACGAAATAAATCACAATAATTAAAGCCAGCCCTGCTGCCATCTGTACAGCACGGGTTCCCCTGATAAGAACGACGACATGGTATATGATGTAGGAGACCACCAAGACGTCCACTACATCCTGCCACCGAATTATTGGTATGTATTGAATAAGGCTCTCAAACATTACACTGTGTTATAGATATTTATTTCATTAAAGGTTTTCTCTGCGAATAGCATCAACTACCTGGAGCACCTGCCTGGTGAGGGCAACATTATGGACCCGCACCAAATCCGCTCCCCTCATGGCTGATACTGCAATCGCACCTAGAGTAGCTACGTCACGCTCCTCTGCCTCATTCATCCCGGCTATTGCTCCAAGAAAAGCCTTCCGCGACACACCCACCATGACCGGCACCCCTAGCCCGGTAAACTCCTCTAAGCGATTAATCAATACCAGGTTGTCCTGAAAACTTTTCCCAAACCCAATGCCGGGATCAATCAGCATCTTTCCCTTGGGAATGCCCTTGCTATTGGCCCAGGCCATGCGTTTTTCCAAAAAGCCTTTGACCTCCCCAACCACATCTTCATAGTAGGGATCCACCTGCATATCTCTAGGACTCCCCTTCATATGCATAAGTACAACAGGGGCTTCAAAGGCAGATGCCACATCGGCCATTCTGGGATCAAAACGCAGTGCGCTGATATCGTTGATAATGTCAGCCCCCTCGTAAAGTGCGGCCTCGGCTACCTCAGCCTTTACAGTATCAACAGATACCGGACAATCACTGATTTCCCGTATCTCCCTTATGACAGGTATCACCCGATGCAATTCTTCTTCCAGAGTAACAGGCTCTGAGAAAGGCCGGGTAGACTCCCCTCCTATATCCAGGATGTCAGCTCCTGCAGCAACCAGCGAGGCAGCCTGCCGCTTAGCCCTTTCCGGGGAAGAGAATTTCCCACCATCTGAAAATGAATCAGGGGTCACGTTTATGACCCCCATGATATATGTGCGAGAATCCCAGTGGAATGTATGCTCCTTTATAACCAAACCGGGGAGAGCCATCCTTGTAACCATTCTAGTAGTATCAGGCGCCTGCCATTTGAACCTGAGTATCTTTTCGGCAGTTACCCATTATTTGTTCAATACTCGCTGCATCAAGGGATTCTTTCTCCAATAAGGCATTGGCAATATTGTGAAGGCAATCAATATCCTCTTGAATCACGGATTTAGCTCGTTTGTATGAATCATGCACTATTTTCAGGATCTCTTTATCTATTCTCCGGGCAGTCTCCTCGCTGTAGTCCTTAACCTGGCTGAAGTCCCTGCCGAGAAACGGGTGTTCTTCCTTCTTGCCGAATGCAATCGGGCCAAGCCCATCACTCATACCCCACTCACAGACCATCTTTCTCGCCAGATGTGAGGCCCTTTCAATGTCATTCCCCGCCCCGGTGGTAAATTCATTCATTATCAGTTCTTCCGCCACCCGGCCTCCCATGAGAATTGCAAGGTTGTTAAGAAGATATGACCTTGGATAGCTATGACGCTCATTTTCCGGAAGCTGCTGTGTGAGCCCAAGGGCGCGGCCCCTTGGTATGATGGTTACCTTATGAATCGGATCAGTGCCGGGGAGAATTTTTGCCACCAATGTGTGTCCTGCTTCATGGTAAGCAGTTATGCGCTTTTCCTCATCCGAAATGATAAGGCTTTTTCTCTCAGTGCCCATGAGCACCTTGTCTTTGGCCTTCTCAAAGTCGGCCATGCTGACGGTCTCTTTGTTTTCTCTGGCCGCAAGAAGGGCTGCCTCGTTTACAAGATTTTCAAGATCGGCCCCGGAAAACCCTGGTGTACCCCTGGCAATTACTGACAGTTCAACATCCGGTCCAAGCGGAATATTGTTCACGTGTACCTTCAATATCTTTTCACGTCCCCTGAGATCGGGTACAGGGACAACTACCTGTCGATCAAAACGGCCGGGTCTTAACAAGGCCGGATCCAGCACATCAGGCCTGTTGGTAGCTGCAACCAAAATTACCCCTTCAGCGCTCTCAAAACCGTCCATTTCCACAAGGAGCTGATTTAACGTCTGTTCCCTTTCATCATGTCCGCCCCCGAGACCGGCACCCCTGTGACGGCCCACTGCATCTAACTCATCAATGAAAATGATGCATGGTGCATTCTTTTTTGCCTGGACAAAGAGGTCTCTTACCCTGGAAGCACCCACACCAACAAACATCTCCACAAAGTCAGACCCGCTGATAGTGAAAAACGGCACATCCGCTTCCCCTGCTATGGCCCTGGCCAGAAGAGTTTTCCCTGTACCAGGGGACCCGATCAGCAGGACACCCTTTGGAATTCTTCCACCGAGACGGGTGAACTTTTTGGGATCTTTCAAAAAGTCAATTATTTCCTCCAGTTCCTCCTTGGCCTCTTCTATCCCTGCCACGTCTTTAAAAGTAACCTTGGTACTCTGATCAGTAACAAGCTTGGCCTTGCTGCGACCAAAGGACAAGGCGCGACCACCCCCTGTCTGCATCTGTCTCATGAAGAAAATCCATACGCCTATGAGGAGCAACATGGGAAACCAGGAAATCAGCAATGCAAGATACCAAGGTGTATCCTCGGCAGGTTTTACCTGGATAGTAACCCCTTTTTCTTTTAATAAATGCATCATATCGGGGTCCTGAGCAGGTATTACAGTGAGAAAAGGTACCTGGCTCTCAAATACACCGTCAAGTTTGTCTCCTTGGATAACAACACCGGTCACCTCACCTTTTTCAACATATTCCAAAAAGCCGCTGTAAGGGATCTCCTGTATTGTTTTCTGGGGCTCGTTAAAAAGATTGAATATAAAGACCATCACAAGGCCAATAACAAGCCACAGGCTCAAGTTCCTGTAAAAGGTGTTCAAAGTAGTCCTCCGCTACAGTAGTATATTTTTTAAACATAAATCAAAATACATTAAATCAAAATAACGAATTGAATACAATAATTATTTTACTTTATCCACTGAAGTGAAAACGCCTTTCCGCTTGTTTGAATGAGCCTACAGGGATGGGAAATTTCAACCCCCACTACTGCTACTACTTCCTTGCCGCTGGCGAGTAATGGCAAAGTACCTCTGACTCCACGGGGAATTTTGCTTGAGATCAGGAATTTCTTGAGCTTAAAAGGCGCTGGGGCGCCCAGAGGCCAAAAAATTTCCCCAGGCCTTCTTGTCCTGAGATCCAGAGGAAACTTAACGGCCTCAGGATTCAACCACAGGGGCCTGAAATACTCCTTTCGATTTCGGGACCTGAAGTCACTCGCAACATCTGAAAGTGAAATCTCCACGTGTCCCTTTCCACAAGGGGCAGGCCAACGCCCTGGTCCGGTAACGCATACAGAAAAACTGCAGTCATTTGAATCCAAAATTTGTTCTTCCGGGATAGAAGAGGAAATAAACAACTCTTCATATCTTCTAAATGCCACAGCACCTCCTGGCAGCCTGCATGAGGCACAAGGGTCCTTACAAGTAGTAACTAACTCATCTATCCCCAAGAGATGGCTGGCTCTCACCCTGCCACTGAATAGTCTTAACTTCATCAGGGCCATTCTGTAAATCCTGCGGCGAATCGGCCCTGGATGCTCCTTGACCTTTTTTATACTGAAGGTCAGTTCTCCATCCTGGGAAGGGGATGACAATGAATCCTGATATGCATTTTCTGCCATCTTCTCTAGCAACTGATGATCTTCTGCCAGCATCTCTGCCGTGCGATTAACAGTACGCACAATGGCAGGGTTAAAATCCTCAACCAGAAGCGGCAGGAGGTCTTTGCGAATGCGATTGCGCAGATATGCCCTGCTATTGTTAGATTGATCAATTACGAATGGGATGTCATAGACTTTAAGATGGCCCAGGATCTGTTGCCTGGTTACACCCAGTAGCGGACGGACTATGTAGTTATTTCTCACCCAGGGAATTCCACTGAGTCCCGGAAGGCCTGCACCTCTGATCAACCGCAGCAGTACTTCTTCTGCCTGGTCGTCAGCAGTATGTGCTGTGGCAATATACGTGCTCTCAGTATCGGCACGCACACGTTCCAGAAATTCGTATCTGAAGATCCGGGCAGCTTCCTGAATTCCTATGCCCTCTCTATCGGCAAAGGCCCTGACATTGCCATGCTCAATGGAAAAACCAAGTCCAAAATCATGAGATAGCTTCTCAACAAAACGGGCATCGTCTCTGGATTCCCGGCCCCTAAGGCCGTGCTCAAAGTGAGCCACCTCAAGACGCAGCCCCCACTGACTACTCAATAAATAAAGAATGTGCAGCAAACAGACAGAATCCGGCCCACCTGAAACTGCCACTACTATTCTGGTCCCAGGTTCAAAAAGTTCCTTACGCCTGACAGTCAGTTTGATCAGTGGAGTTAGAGATGAAATCTCAGGCCCCATGCCCGTTGTGATATTGACCTGCATCAGTGCCCGGAGGCTCTTACTTCCTGTACCAGGGTTAACGGAATTTCCCATTTGTTGAGAGGACTGATCAAATAAAGTCCGTCAGCGAACGGAGTGATGTCGGCAATCAGCTTCTTAGTTAGGTCCAAGGCCGCCTTGCGTTGGTCTTCGACCTTTTCATACTTCCACAGATGTTCTCGAATCTCCCTGGGAATTGAAATGCCTGGGATTTCGTTATGCAGGAAATCCGCATTCCTGGCGGATATTAGGGGAAAGATACCCGTGAAAATCAAGAGGTTCAGGTGTTGCGTCCGTTCCATCATGGCCTCTACGGCATCTCGATCAAAAATGGGCTGAGTCATGACAAAATGCGCGCCCAGATCGGCCTTTCGTTCCAGTCTGCTGATCTGGAGATCAGGATTTGCAGGGCGATAGCTGAAGGCCGCACCAATAGAGAAATTGGTCCGCTTTTTCATTGAGACCCTTGCCATGTTCAGGCCACGGTTGAACTGACTTATCATCTGCACCAGGCCAAAGGAGCGGACATCGAATACTCCGCTCACACCGGGCTGATCCGTGGACGTGGCCGGATCTCCAGTGACAGCCAAGATGGCCTCTAATCCAAGGACATGAGCTCCCATAATCTGTGCCTGAAGGCCCAAGATATTCCGATCCCTGCAGGTCAGATGAAGCACCGTCTGTATCCCTGTCTCCTCCCGTATTCTGTGTGCAAGAGACAGATTGTCCGCTCGGAGAACGGCCATGGGATGTTCGGCAAGAGTGATTGCATCAGCGCCGGCATCGGCTAAGGCTCGTGCTCCAGTGAGAACTCCCTCTATATCCAGATGCTTGGGAGGATCCACTTCCACAAGCACAGGGATGCGGTCGGATCTCAGGCTTTCAATCATTCCGCCCCTGCCAATAGAGTCCTTTCTGTCTTCGGGCAAATCAGAGGATTTCTCCACGCTGGTTACAACCCGTATGGCCTTGTGTCTCTTGATATGGAGGTGCTTTCTGAATTCATGGATATGGGCCGGTGTAGTACCGCAACATCCACCAATCAACCGGACTCCGAACTTGACCATTTCAGCCACCTTTTCGGCCATATAGGTCGGCGGTGTCGAATACACCATGCGATGTTCCACGACCTCAGGTAGTCCGGCATTGGGAAACGCTGAAAGGAAAACTTCATCCTTAAGGGAAGATAGCCGCTCAACTGCCGAGAGCATTGCCTTGACTCCCCGTCCGCAATTGGTACCAACGACTGTGGCCCCTGCAGCGGCTGTCGCCCTGCCACAATCCAAGGCGTCCAGGCCGATGGCTGTCCGCCCGTTGAACGGGTAAACCATCTGGGCCACAATCGGAATATCAGGTGCAATCCTCTTTGCCATTTCAATGGCCAAAAGCAGCTCGTCCAGGTAGGTAAAGGTCTCAAGAATAAACAGATCCACCCCGCCTTCCAGCAAAGCGGTCATCTGTTCAACAAAGGCCTCCTGCACTGTGCCGGATTCAACCTCATCATTCTCAAGTGGAAACTTTACACCTGTCGGACCGATAGATCCGCCCACAAAGATATCATTCTCTGCTGCCCGGCATGCCAGATCAGCTCCCTTCAGGTTAATTTCCCTAACCCTGTGTTCCCGGCCGACCCTGAGCATTTTGAAACGATTGGCCCCAAATGTATTGGTCTCAATGAGTTCGCTTCCGGCCCGAATGTATTCCTCATGAATGGAATAGACCAGGTCCGGATCGCTGATATTAAGCAAATCAGTATTCTTTGCGAGGTCTACACCTTTTTCAAAGAGATAGGTACCAAAGGCGCCATCTCCCAACATGACTTTCTCGTTAAGGTGCTCTACGAAGTTATGTTTCATTGGTCTGCTTATGTCTCAGTCACCCAGGAGACAGGGTAATTTTAAGTTTGTACCCCCCCTCAAACCCCAGTTCCCTTCTTATAATTTCATACTATACCAGCTTGTACTCGACATTTCCACTCTTCAGCCCCCTTCTGCTCTTCTGAATGACACTGGGTCTTACGAAGATCGATCGGTCGTTTCTAGAATGTTCCGCTCGATTTTCGATTCCGTACAGCCTACAGCCTATAGCCTGCTCTTCTAATGGAGGTACTTTTTTAAATCTCGATAGAAATTTTCGTGGGAGCCAAAAGCGTATAGATAAAGAGTGTTGAAGTCTACCTCATATGCAAGAAGTATCTGGTTATTCATGGATTTGAATCTGTAGATACGTATTCCTTGTAGATCTCCCACTTTCATATCGCCAATATCAGGATTTTCGAAAATCATTTTTACAGCATTATCAAGATTTTTGAGTTGTTTTTTGTGTAGCCTCTTTTTCTGTTTGGCAAAAATCGGAGACTGGATGATTTCCTTGATATCAGCCATTATTCTTATCCAAATACATACGGAGTTCCTTGACCTGCCTTAATTTGTTCTTTGCCAATCAGAACATTCTGAATAAAAGGTAATGGCAGATCTGGATTTTCTTCAATAATTTGTCCGATTTTAGCCCAGTATTCAATTTGACCAGCAATAGACCTTTTAAAAACTTTAGATTGGATCTTAGCTTTTTCAAAAAGCTCATTCGATATTTTTACTGCTGTAGGCATAATTCCTCCTTGATTGATTACTGGATTTAGGTAGTAATTTACTATAAATAGTTTTATTTTGCGACCACTTTTAAAAACATTCGTCCAACACCTGTAGTCAGTCCGTCCCCTAAATTCCTACAATTGATTTGATTGGTAGAAACAAGGGATTAGGTGGGGGATTCCCACGAACTTCCCCTTCCATAAGTTCATCTATCAGTCGAAAGCCGAACTTTTGGTAAAATTCAATAGCTTCTGTTTTGGCATCAATAACGACTCCCACACATCCTACTGTATCTCGTTGTTGAAGTGCTAATTTAAAGGCATGACGGAGTAACTGCTTTCCAATTCCTTGGCCTTGATAACGGTTATCCACTGCCAACCGACCTAATCGCAAAATTGGCAAGGGATAATGCTCAGGCAGGCTCTTTTTCTCTGATAATTCTTCGACCTCTAAAGTCCCCATAGCAACCGTCATATATCCAAATATTGTATCTTCATCCGTGGCGATATAAGTAACTCCAATATGGTGCCTGAACTGGTTTTGTCCGGCGTAGCGCCTGAAAAAATA
>JAGGRV010000119.1 GCA_021159445.1 Deltaproteobacteria bacterium
TGCTTTGAAACCTGAAAAAGGCTGTTGGCTGTCAGGGGGGAAAGTGAATAATTACATTCGGTGAGTTTGCGGTAAAACGGACGTTGTAATCCCGTGAACGGTTACTGTTTTTTGGGAAAGGTGTAAAAATAGATGCCAGGGGATTTGAACGGCTACGGAGGAAGCTATGCCGGCCATAAAGATAAAGGTGGAACGTGACTTTGACCTGCTGCAAAATAGGGTAAAACGCTTGGTAGATGATGTCTTTCAGGTTTCAATGCCTGTTATGCTTTCCAAGGGAGGCTGGGTTCCTGTCGTAGATATTTATGAAGGTTCTGATGCTGTTTACGTTGTGGCGGATACCGCGGGCGTAGACAAGGAGAGTCTGAATCTTATCTTTAAAGGGCAATTTTTGCATCTGGCCGGCCAGAGACGTCCACCAGTCAGCTTGGGCAAAGGGCGTTTTTATCAGATGGAGATTGAATACGGTCCATTTGAACGTATCATTCGCATTCCTGTGACTGTAGATCCTGAGCAGATGGATGCATATTACGAAAACGGGTTACTCGTTATACGGATGCTTTGCAAAGAGGCGAATGATACAATAAAAATCGATGTGTCCTGATTCCTAGTGTCTGAACGAAAAGGCCGTTCAGACACAATTTTGAATTCTAAATTTTGAATGTTGAATTAAGGTATATGTCTTTTAAATCTTCTTCCGCAATTCAGCATTCAAAATTCAACATTCAACATTTATTGTGCGCCGCTGATTGGGCTTTTTCAGCGGAACCAAGGAAGTAATCAAGATTGCTTATGACTAAAAATACACACATAAAAGAGAATACCAAACACAGTACAATCCGCGAGCTTCCGGTGTTGCCTGGTAAAGAGCTTGTGCTCTTTCCCCATATGGTTGTTTCTTGGGTAGTGGAACAGCCAAATCTCGTAAAGCTGGTTGATGACGCCCTTGCAACAGACAGGACCGTAGCGGTAATGAGTGAAAAAAAAGGAGATGATAAGTCTCTTGGTTTCCATAATGTAGGTACTGTGGGCCTGATACTCCGGATGGCCAAGAATGAGGAGGGCCATGCAAGGCTGATAGTTCAAGGGGTTACCAGAGTGCGGCTTCTGGAGATTACAGAAGAGGAACCGTATATAAAGGCAAAGGTGGAGCCGGTACAGCACATAGATAGCCATGATCTTGAGATCCAGGCCCTTGTGGTAAATGTCAGGCAGATTTTTTACAAGGTGCTGGAGCTGTCTCCCAATCTCCCCAGAGAGCTCGGGGCGATGATAATGGGTGTGGAAGATTCTGGTACCTTGGCAGATGTAGTGATCAGCCATCTCAATATTTCAACTGATGATAAGCAGACCGTATTGGAAGCCTTGGATGTCAAGGATCGGCTGCAAGCGGCCCTTCGTATTCTGAACGGTCAGCTTGAAATTCTCGAACTTGGACACAAGATCCAGTCCCAGGTCAAGGGACAGGTGGATAAGACCCAGAAGGAATTCCTTTTGCGCGAACAGCTTAAGGCCATAAAGCAGGAGCTCGGAGAAGGGGAAGAGAAGCCGGATGAGATCGAGGAGCTGAGGGAGAAGCTGGAGGCCAAGGGTCTGCCGGAAGACGCCATGAAAGAGGCCACCCGTGAGCTTGACCGCCTTTCCAAGATGCATCCCTTTGCCCCTGAGTATACGGTAGCCCGGACCTATATTGACTGGCTGATTGAGCTTCCATGGAATGAGTTAACAGAGGATCACCTGGACCTGGATCAGGCGGAACGTATCCTTAATGAGGATCACTATGACCTGGAAAAGGTAAAAAATCGTATCATAGAGTACCTGGCAGTACGAAAGCTCAAACCCGACGCCAAGGGAACCATTTTGTGCTTTTATGGTCCTCCCGGCACCGGCAAGACCTCTCTTGGGAAATCAATAGCCCGTTCCATGGGACGCAAGTTTCTGAGGATAGCATTGGGTGGCATGAGGGACGAGGCGGAAGTTCGCGGACATCGCCGCACATATGTAGGGGCCATGCCGGGGCGTGTTGTTCAGGGCATCAGAAAGGTGGGGGTCAAAAACCCCGTGCTGATGCTGGATGAAATTGACAAAATAGGGATGGACTTCAGGGGAGATCCGGCTTCGGCCCTTTTGGAGGTATTGGACCCGGAACAGAATATTACGTTTACCGACCACTATCTGGGAGTAGAGTTTGATCTCTCAAAGGTGATCTTTATTGCTACTGCCAATGTTTTGGATACTATACCAAGTCCCCTGCTGGACAGGTTGGAGGTATTGGAGCTCTCAGGCTATACTCTTGAGGAAAAGCTTGAGATCGCACGGAAATACCTGATCCCGAGACAGATTGATGCCCATGGTCTGACCAGGCGTAATCTCAGCTTTAATAAAATGGCCTTGTCTAGGATCATCAGTGCCTACACACGGGAGGCAGGAGTCCGGAATCTCGAAAGGAAAATAGCCGCTGTATGCCGGGGAGTAGCCAAGCAAGTGGCCAAAGGTCGGACTGATAAGGTCAAGATACGGATAAAGGGCCTGCAAGAGTACTTAGGGCCGCCCAAGTTTATGGCCGAGGTAGCGGAAAGGACCAAGGTCCCGGGTGTGGCTACAGGACTGGCATGGACTCCCTCAGGAGGTGAAATCCTGTTTATTGAGGCCGGCAAGATGAGTGGCTCCGGGAAGATATTACTTACAGGAAAGCTGGGCGATGTAATGAAGGAATCCGCCCAGACCGCCCTGAGTTTTGTCCGTTCCAAGGCATCAGATCTGGGTATCCCGGACGACGCGTTCAAAAATAAGGATATCCATGTCCATGTACCCTCAGGGGCCATACCCAAAGATGGTCCCTCTGCCGGAGTGGCTATATGTATGGCACTTACATCCCTTTTTACGGATCGGTCTGTCAGGCCTGATATAGCCATGACTGGTGAAATTACCTTGAGGGGACTCGTCCTTCCCGTGGGCGGGATTAAGGAAAAGGTGCTGGGTGCCCACAGGGCCGGGATAAAAGAGATTATTCTGCCCAAGCGCAATGCCGGGGATCTTGATGAGATACCTTCCCAGGTCCGGGAAACCATGAAATTTCACTTGATATCCAGGGCGGATGAAGCAGTAAGTGTGCTGTTCAAGTCTAAGGGACGAAAAAAACGTCAGGTTGACACCTCAAGACGAATTAAGTAAATTCTTTTGGTTTTCTGATTATTTACCGTGGGAAAAGAGGCATCCTTCATTTTGTAGTTTACACTTTTTCAACATAGACGGATGCCAGTCATTAGCTGTTAGCCGTTAGCTGTTAGCTATTAGGTAAAAACTTTGTATAAAAACGAACTGTTAAGCTAAAAGCTAACGGCTAATAGCTAATCGCACAGGTCGAAAAATTGGGATTTAAACAAGCATGTTTGATAATCTGAGTGAGCGCCTGAATTCCGTATTCAAACGCCTTAAGGGCTATGGAAAGCTTTCAGAGAAGAATATCCAGGAGGGCCTGAGGGAGGTCCGTCTTGCCCTTTTGGAGGCCGACGTAAACTATAAGGTGGTAAAGGACTTTATTGCTCGGGTGAAAGAGCGGGCTGTGGGGCAAGAGGTGATGGAAAGCCTGACTCCGGCCCAGCAAGTTGTGAAAATAGTCCATGAGGAGCTTATAGCCTTACTTGGTGGCCGTAATAAGAGGCTCGATCTGGCTGGACGCCAGCCTGCAGTTATACTTCTGGTGGGTCTTCAGGGTTCGGGTAAGACCACCACCGCTGCAAAGCTCGCTCGCTGGTTGAAATCAAAGGGTCGCAAACCCTACCTTGTGCCTGCCGACGTCTACAGGCCCGCAGCCATAGAGCAGCTAAAAATTCTTGGGGACCAGTTAAAAATTGATGTATTTCCTTCGGAGCCGGCCATGTCTCCTGTAGACATAGCTAGACAGGCAGTTGCCAAAGCGGAAGTTGCCCGTCTCGATACGGTTATCATTGATACTGCAGGCCGTTTGCACATAGACGATGCCCTAATGGGGGAACTCAGGGAAATAAATGCTGTGGTGTCTCCTCAAGAAATTTTGCTTGTGGCTGACGCCATGACCGGGCAGGATGCTGTCAATGTAGCTCAAAAATTTGATCAGGAACTTTCTATTACAGGCGTTGTGCTTACCAAGCTTGAGGGTGACGCCAGAGGCGGTGCCGCCCTTTCAATACAGGCAGTTACAGGGAAATCCATCAAACTGGTAGGTGTCGGTGAGAAACTTGACGCCCTGGAACCTTTCCATCCTGACCGAATAGCCAACCGAATTCTCGGAATGGGGGATGTTCTCAGCCTGATTGAGAAGGCTCAGGATACCATTGACCAGAAAAAGGCCCTGGAGCTTCAGGACAAGCTTAAAACGAACAGTTTCACTCTGGAGGACTTCAGAGACCAGCTGCGGCAGATAAGAAAGATGGGAAGTCTTGAACAAATTATTTCCATGATTCCCGGTCTGAACAAGATGAAGCAGTTGAAGGGACTGGCCCCTGACGAGAAAGAGCTCATACGGGTGGAGGCTATTATTAACTCCATGACACCCCAGGAGCGCAGGAGTTACACTATCATCAATGCCAGCCGGAGAAGGAGGATAGCTAATGGTAGCGGCACGGCGGTCCAGGATGTAAATCGGCTCCTCAAAAATTATGCAACAATGAACAAAATGCTCAAAAAGATGAGGAAATCAAAATTTAAACAGTTTCCTAAAGGGCTTTTGCCCTTTTGAATTATTTTCGGAGGTAAATATGGCAATAAAAATTCGTTTGACCCGGCATGGACGCAAGAAAAAACCGTTTTATCGTGTGGTGGCGGCAAACTCCGAGGCTGCAAGAGATGGAAAATTTCTCGAAATCCTCGGCACCTACGATCCTCTAAAGGACCCGGCGGAATTCAAGGTTGACTCATCCAAGGTAGATAAATGGCTGAATTTGGGCGCTAAGCCCTCAGATACAGTGAGGTCCTTGCTTAAAAAAGCCAGTCACCCAATGGAACCTGCTTAGCATAATAATACCGCCACATAAGGACATTGACTGCGGAGGCGAACGATGAAGGAGCTGGTTGAATACATAGCAAGGGCACTGGTAGATAATCCTGAGGCGGTGAAGGTAAACGAGGTCGAAGGAGAACAGACCTCGGTTATAGAACTTAAGGTATCAAAGGAAGACCTTGGAAAGGTGATAGGCCGGCAGGGCCGTACCGCCAGAGCAATGAGGACCATACTCAATGCTGCATCCACAAAACTGCGGAAGAGGTCAGTCTTAGAAATACTTGAATAGTTGATGAGCACTGATACCTTTCTTTTTGCCCTTGGCAGGATTGTAAAGCCCCATGGAATACGTGGTGAGGTGCAAGTGTATTCCTATTCGAATGTAGAGTATTTTTTAGACTACAAGGACATTTTTGTTCAGGGCAAATACGGCGACAAAGTGCCTCAAAAGGTGCTTAAGGCCCGTATCAAAAAAGGTCAAAGCGTGATCCTGGCACTTGAAGGTGTAGTTGACAGGACACAGGCAGGATTTTTTGTGGACAAAGAGATCTTCCTGGATAGGGCCAAACTGCCGCCACTGCCTGAAGGAGAGTATTACCGGCACGAGATTGAGGGACTTTCCGTGGTGAGTGCCGAAGGGGAAAAATTGGGAATTTTATCTGATGTCTTGGCAACAGGCGCCCATGATGTCTATGTGGTTAAAGGTGACAAAGGAGAGATCCTTGTGCCTGCTGTTGAACAGATGGTGAAAAAGATCGACCTTAAGAAGGGTGTCATGGTGGTAGATCTTCCCCCTGGCCTTGTTGAGGCCAATGCTCTTTGACATAGTTACCATCTTTCCCCATTTTTTTGATTCATCCTTAAAGGATGGGGTAGTAAGGCGGGCCATTGAGGCGGATATCCTGAAGGTCAGGACAGTCAACCTCAGGGATTTTACTACAGACAGGCATCGGACCACTGATGACAGACCTTTTGGTGGCGGAGATGGCATGGTGATGAAGCCCGAACCAATCTATAAGGCCCTTGATGTCCTAAAAAAAGAACCGCCTGAGGCCAGAGTCATTTTGCTAAGCCCCAGAGGAAAGTTGTTTGATCAGGCTCTGGCCGGGGAGCTTGCTCAACTCCAGCGGCTTATCCTTATATGTGGCCGATACGAAGGAGTGGATGAGCGAATCAGAGAGCACTGCGTAGACATCGAGTTGTCTGTCGGAGATTATGTCCTGTCCGGCGGCGAGATTGCAGCCCTTGTAGTGATAGATGCCGTTAGCAGGCTTATACCGGGTGTCCTGGGATGTGAGTCATCAGCAGAGAATGATTCTTTCAGTGACGGGCTTCTGGAATTTTCTCAATACACCCGTCCCAGGGTCTTTAATGACTGGGAGGTCCCGGAGGTATTACTGTCCGGAAATCATGCAAAAATTGCAAAATGGAGAAGGAAACAATCCCTTGGCCTTACTTATGAACAGAGGCCGGAACTCCTTAACAGTGCCCGATTGGATGAAAAAGACATTAAATATCTCAGGAGTCTGGGGTGGGAAGAAAGCTGATCTACCTTGCCCTGGTTCATTATCCGGTCCTGAATCGGCACGGTGAGTTAATAGCCTCGGCCATTACCAACCTGGACATCCATGATATAGCACGGCTGGCCCGGACCTATGAGCTGCCGGCATATTACCTGGTCACTCCATTGTCTGATCAGCAGGTATTGGCAAGACGCCTTATTGATCACTGGCTAGAAGGGGTCGGAGGGGATATTAATCCGGATAGACGGGAGGCCATGGGTCTTATAAGGATTGCAGGAGATATTGAAAAGGTTTGTAGCGAGATAACCATTGAGACAGGAAGGCGCATTCTTGTATATGCCACTACTGCCAAAAAACGGCCGAATTCTGTGGATTGGTCCGGTTTGAGAAAAAAAATAGAAGATCAAGGCCGTGACAGCATTTTGCTTCTTTTCGGCACTGCTTCCGGATTTGATAACAGTGTGTATGAAAGTGTTGATGGAGTAATTTCCCCTATAGAGGGTAATCGGGAATACAATCATTTGCCGGTCCGTAGCGCAGTTGCAATAACTCTGGACCGGCTTTTGGGTAATCAGAATTAAGAATGTTGAATGTTGAATGTTGAATTGTGGTAAAAAAGCTTTATTAATTTGGCATTCAATATTTTCAGGAGGATAAAACTGATGGAAATTTTGCGTAGACTTGAACTTGAAGAGATGCGAGCGGATATTTCGGGCTTCAGGCCTGGAGATACGGTGCGTGTCCATGTCAAGATTCGGGAGACAGAGGAAAAAGAACGTATACAGATATTTGAAGGCGTGGTAATCAGCCGCAGGGGCAGCGGCATATCTGAGAGTTTTACTGTAAGAAAGGTCTCTTACGGCGTTGGCGTAGAGCGCGTTTTCCCCATACACTCTCCCAGAATCGAAAAAATAGAATTGGCAAAAGAAGGCCGCCACAACCGGGCCAAATTTTACTATCTACGTGGTCTAAAGGGTAGGGCGGCACGGCAGAAGGTGAGTCCTCGTACTTGATTTCATATAAGCGTTCACATGGCACCGCACCTGCTTTGTTGCCGGGCACTTGAAGTACAGGGAGTACGTCTGCGCACCCTCCGCCTCGCATCTGCAGCACCCTGTAAACGCTTACAGTTCGGTGGGTTGCGGTAAAACAGGCGTTGTAATCCCGTGAACGGTTACAAAACAAAGTTGATTATTGTCAAGTTACGGAAAATTTGAGAAAGAGCCAAATATATTGTGTAAATGTAACCGTTCACACTCCCTGGCAGCCGATAGGCTTTTGCAGGGTTTCAACCGCGGGCAGATTGCACCAAAATGCGTATTCCCAACGGATTATGCTTTGAAACCTGAAAAAGGCTGTTGGCTGTCAGGGGGGAAAGTGAATAATTACCTTCCATGATCTTGGGTAAGGAACGTACAATAAATAACTTGAACAAATTAATGTCTTTTTTGCCGTCTTCTTCGTTGCTCGTCGATCACATAACCCGTTATGCTCGCTCCTCGCGCCTTGAATACAACAAAAAATCCTGTTAATTTTTGTTCAACTTATTTATCTCCCGTTCCTAATACGTAATGAACCATTTTTCAAAGCTAAACGCTAATGGCTAACAGCTAATCGCTCAACTTAGGTTATACCAAGGCTGCCCCTTTCTTTGGTTTCTAGGGGAACTGATAAAACAACAGGTCGTAAATTCCATTCTCCCAATCAAGGTGCGAAAGATCTACAGGACTTACCAGCCAGAAGAGATAACCCCCCTCAACAGGCATACTTATCTCCTCACAGCTCAATCCATTCCCGGAATCAACCGCCTGGGAATAATTGGAATCAAGCGAACAGTCAGGCCCCAGCCACCAAATATGCTTAAAGTCATCACTCAAGACCCCGGCCAGGATATTCACCGGCCCTGTGTAGTTAAAACATACATCCAGCTCATCCCCTGAGACCTTAAGAGGCGCATTTGCCTGACAGTCCTGGTCACAGAGACCTACCCGATGCCCAGTTGGGACATCATAGACCAGCTTCAGATCTGCTGCCTGAGCCAAATCCTTTTCAGTTGTTATATCAGGGAATATGCCATTCAGGATCGGACTTCCCGGGAAGGTCCCTGCAAGTATATCATCGTCTTCGTCAAATTCCGGCAAGATCGACCTGATATCTAGCTGGGATTTGCCGGTGTTGCCGAAAACAAGGTTGAAATCGATGTTGGTATCGCCAATTGTGGCAGCCCGATTTTGATTTAGGGAATCCTCAGCTTCTGTCAACTGCGTCAACAGGTCATTTGCCTCATCCTGCTCCTCTTGTGAACCAAAGAAAAACAGGTCATCACCCTGTGCGGTTAAGAAACTACTCAAAATCAATCACGAAAACACGAAGGTACGAAAACACGAAACAAGACATACTCAAGTTTTCGAAAAATAGTTGAAGAACCAAGTAAGCAATTGGCACATTTATTGCTGTTAAACCTTCACCACGTCATTCCCGCGAAGGCGGGAATCCAGATTAAGAACATATCGTATCATACAAATTTTCCCAATTTTGGTTCTTTTCTTTTATCAGCCGCAATTTCCAAGCTCTTCGCCATTTTTTTATTTGTTTTTCTCTGGTAATTGCACTTTCAGCATTTGCATGGATTTCGAAAAAAACAAGTTCCTTTACATTGTATTTTTTGGTAAAATCTTCTAATTATAACGGATTTAGGGGAGCTTATATAACTAACTGAATTTATAGAATATATTACCAGGACCGTTAAGCAGTCCGATTGGGCTTGACGTTTCGCGGCTTCTTGTTCAACTGGTTGATTTTACATATTTTCTATAATCAAGTAGGTAATAGTTCGTATTCAATTCAAGATAAAAAAGGGGCCTCCTCCCCAAAATCCGTTATAATCAGTAAAAAGAAATAAGTTGTGCCGGAGGGTGGTGATGAGCGGCTTTAAATCGGCCAACAGGGGAGATGTTGCCAAATTAATCCAGCCCTATGGCTTCGAGGTTATTTGGTCAGAAGAGCAGGATGGCTGGGTCACATCAATCGTGCGGCAAAATTAAAAACTGCTGAGTACCCCTCTTCCCCGCAATCTCCACAGTACGAATATTTTCAAGGTACTTTCCTCCGGGACGAAGCATTCGGTGAATATTGGCCACGTATTGTTCGCAACGCTCCGGAAACACATGGTGAAGAACTTCCCAATCGTACGCAAACCCAAAAGAGCACTCCAAATCCTGAACAATCCCAGTAAAATCCCGGGCTACAAAACGACATAAAACGCCTTTCCGACGCGCAAGGCTCCTGGCTATGTCTATTGCTCTGGGTGAAATATCAATACCTGTAACGCTAAATCCTCTGGAGGCAAGCCAGACCGCATAGTTACCCATTTCGCTATATCACAGCTCAAAGGGAAAATATTTTCCTTGGTTGAAATGCAATACCATTCTTTGAAGGGCAAAAAATTTCTGCCAATCAGCCTATTTAATTAAACAGGGGAGAAAACCGGGGATAATAGGCCATTTTATGTGCATATTCACTGGCACAGTTTGTGCGATAATTAAGACAAAAACCAGTAAGGAGATATCATTCATGAATATAAAAGCCCCAGATGCAAACCTGACCGCCTTTATTTGCGTGTTCCTTTTAGTAGTCTTGCTTGCAGCACCATCTGCAGACGCCCTTGACCTGGGAACAGACATAACCATAGATGACGAAATCTCTTCCAGTACCACCGGATGGTATGGTCAGGAGGAAGACCAGGAAGTAGAACCTGGTTGTGTAGGCAGTCAAGCATGGGATCTTGAGGGTTTTTTCCTCAAGGGAAGCGAGCTTCAGGCTGTTGGCGGCTTTGATTTCAAAAATGGGGTTGCCAACTATCCGAGCTATACCACTGGCGATATTTTCATTGACACCGACGGAAGCACAACAAGCAGCATAACCCAGACATCATATGGACAGACCAATGTCAACAACAATTTTGGCTATGAATATGTCATCGACCTGTCATTTGATGACTATTCATACAAGGTCTTAAAGCTAAATTCAGATTCCACCACCGTAACCGTATCTTATTACCAGAATCAAAGCTCCAATCCGTGGAAGTACGCATACGGTGGAACTGAGATAACAGGGGGAGGGGGAACCTTTGCATACTATGCGGACCTCCTCGACGCTGATGTTGACGGGCTTCAAGGCGGCAGTCATTATGCGATAACAGGCTTTGATTTGAACTTTATCAGCGGCATGGCCTTTACATCCCACCTTACCCTTGGCTGTGGTAACGATAACCTCATGGGTTCGGGCACGGCTCCTGTGCCAGAGCCTGCCACTATTATACTCATGGGCACAGGGCTTTTGGGAATAGCAGGGGTTGGCCGTAAAAAACTGAAGAAATCCCATACGGCCAACGGTTAAATTTATTTTTTTCCTCTTTTTCACGACACATTGAAAATTCCTTGACCTGCAGTTTCCAACAGTGCTATAGAAATTAATGTGTGGTGCTTGGAGTGCCGTTTCAGCCCAAATCGCAAAAAGCAATTTCCTATCAGTTATTCTACACAACTCAGATTCAAAGTTCTAAGGTCCAAGGCTGATGAGCTCGTAATAAGAAAATCAGGCACAGGGGGGATTGATTATGCAACAACAGGCATTGAAAAGAGCGCCGACCACTCATCCTTTTGTTGTAAGAAACAAGGATGTGTGCAATGGCAGTCCTGTGATCGAGGGCACCAGGACACGAGTTGTCGATATTGCAATGGAATATGAGATGTTAGGTCATTCTCCAGATCAAATTGTAGATTCGCACTCTCACCTGAATCTATCTCAGGTACATGATGCTCTTTCATTTTACTACGAAAACAGGAGCGAGCTGGACAGAAAAATTGAGAAAGATCAGGAGTTCGTCAGACAATTAAGCAAGACATTCTGCTCCAAAATAGTATTGGCCTATGGGCGAAATTAGGATTTACACTGACGAAAGCGTTGATATTGCAGTAACGAGGGGTTTAAGAATTGACCACACTCATTCCGGTTGACCCGTTTTATCTAAGCACTTATTGACAAGGAAGGAGGTGACAATATAAGAAGATTTTAGAGATTGTACCAAATGAAGATCGAATTATTAATATTTTAAGGGAGGGAGACATGGGAAAACTATCAATTCTATTACCACTTGTCTGTGTAGGTCTTGCGAGTTGTGCTCCAGCAAACATCACGGCCTCCAAGTGGGACTCTGGTGTAAGTGGCGCCAATGTTGAAACGCGTTGCGAGCAATTAGATATGAGAAACAAGTCTGAAATGGACAGTATTTTTAAGAAATATGACGGCTGGAAACTGGTCTATATATCTGAGTACACAACCGAGCACAAAATCGGAACTGATGCTGCTGTCTGTTTTGAGCGTGCGAAATAAGGCATGATTACCCTGCAAAAAGTTGGAGTCGATCTGAAGCTATAACGTAAACATGTTCGTAATATATAAGTTGCGCATATGAAACTTATATAGCTATTTCAGGATGGCGGCTCAAAATAGACTTTTTTCAGCGTAATCAGGCATAACAACGTCATTAATTTGGGCAGTAAATAGCGGTGTATCTTTGGTGCTCCGCTATTTACTGTCGGTTATGGCAAACGGTAGTAAATTAAGGACGCTATATGTTTTAAGATGCCGGTTCCGGCACACGTTCCCCACCCATTTCGCTACTCTCTTGGTATTTTTTTCGGGGCTGATCATCGGCAACGAAGCAAATCCGTTTCTGATAACTGTAGTGCTGCCATATACTGTCGCTGTGTATCAGTAAGCGCTTCGGCCAGCCTGCATAAGCCTGCGATTCTGACGATCTGGATTCCCAGGAATTTGGTACTCATCATGAAGGTAGTTGGACGCCGTGTTGGTTTGTTATCCCATCCGGGAAGAGAATACTGAGAAAGGGGTCAGCCCTCGAAAATAGAATTTAATCTTTGACACTGACCTCTAAGATGCTATTCCTTGCGTTCTGCAAGCAGAAGGCTGCTTCTATCATATAACCAGCCGTGGTAACGATAGGAAGAGAATATTCTTACATGAGACCGATTTTGAGAAATCCCTCGAATATATATTAAAAGCAAAGGAAAAGTATAACTTTTATCTTCTTGCCTACGTATTGATGAGCAATCACTACTTATGTTGAGTAATTAATTATGTTGAGTACACCTGCCTGATATAACCCAACATCCCGTCCTTCCTTCATTTTTTCTATTTTTTTAACGTTTTTACTTAACATAATTTTCTAATTATAACGGATTTAGGGGAGCTTATATAACTAACTGAATTTATAGCATATATTACCAGGACCGTTAAACAGTCCGATTGGGCTTGACGTTTCGCGGCTTCTTGTCCAACTGGTTGATTTTACATATTTTCTATAATCAAGTAGGTAATAGTTCGTATTCAATTCAAGATAAAAAAGGGGCCTCCTCCCCAAAATCCGTTATAATCAGTAAAAAGAAATAAGTTGTGCCGGAGGGTGGTGATGAGCGGCTTTAAATCGGCCAACAGGGGAGATGTTGCCAAATTAATCCAGCCCTATGGCTTCGAGGTTATTTGGTCAGAAGAGCAGGATGGCTGGGTCACATCAATCGTGCGGCAAAATTAAAAACCGCACCCTTGGCTGCGGTAATGATAACCTCATGGGTTCGGGCACGGTTCCGGTGCCAGAGCCTGCCACCATTATACTCATAGGCACAGGGCTTTTGGGAATAGCAGGGGTTGGCCGTAAAAAACTGAAGAAATCCCATACGGTCAACGGTTAAATTTATTCCGGAAGACACACAGGCCTAACCGGAATTTTTCTGCTGTCGGCATTATCCAGTCTGCCGTTTCAAGATATCGTAATTAGACGGCATAACATGCTTTACCGTTTAGAACGCTGGCAAACCCCTTCGGGTGATTATAGGGACGAAACGGATACTGCACCCACATAGGTAATGAGTTGTTCGCTACACAACGTAAAATTATATTTGATATTTGCCAACTAAATGTATAGTATAAAATATGCATTTTAAAGCACATGAGGAAAAGAGACATGGAAGCAACCGTTGTTGATCTAAGATACAAAATGAAGGATGTGCTAAAAGCTCTTGACAGGAATGAGAAAGTAACTGTTCTATATCATGGTAAAATTAAAGGAATTATTATTCCTGCAGAACGGGAATCGTACAAAAAAATAACTGAGCATCCTTTTTTTGGCATGTCAGCTCAAAATAATAAAAAATCAGTACTTGAAGAGCTGAACGACCTGCGAAAATCCAGATACAATGATATTTGATACTGATATTTTTATATGGGTTCAAAGAGGGAATGAAAAAGCCGCAAGGCACATGGAAAAATCTGTGAACAGATTTCTTTCCATTCAGAGTTACATGGAACTTTTCCAGTGCGCAAAAAGTAAAACTCAACACAAATATGTAAAGGATTTTATTGTATCATATGGTTTTATTGTCCTTCCCTTTACGGAAAATATTAGCCATAGGGCATCAATATATATCGAAGAATATACCCTGTCTTCAGGGTTGAAATCTGGAGATGCCATAATTGCAGCTACTGCCGTAGAGAATAATATGCCGCTTTTTTCAAGTAATACGAAGCATTTCAAGATGATAAAAGAACTAAAATTGAAAGTCTTCAAACCATAGTAGCGTTGAAGTCCAGCTGATCTTCCAGGGGCCAAAACATTTGTTTTTTGCCCCCTTTTTCACGACACATTGAAAATTCTTTGACCTACAGCTTCCAATAATGCTATAGAAATTAGTGAGTGTGTGGTGCTTGGGAGTGCCGTTTCAGTCCAAATCGCAAAAAGCGATTTCCTATCATTCATTTCTTAACTGCCTCTTTGTCGACCGGCATAAAACAGGTTCGAGCTTTTTTTTGCGAAATAATTCCGGAAATATTGTTTCATTGCCATTCGTGCATAATGGCTTGCTCTTGTGCCTATATATTTTTCATGGGCTACAATGACTGACATGACAAGCTTTTCATGTCCATCTTTTTCCTCGGCAAATCCCACAAACCAGTCATAGCGGGCATCATGTGTTTTGTTGTCAATAGAGCCGCTTTTGCCGCCTATATTAAGTTTGGAAAGGATTTGGTCTTTTCGGTAACCCCTGAAAGCCTTTCTGCAAGTGCCGGATTTTATTGTGGCCTCCATGAGATTATTAACAACCTTTGCTGACTTGGGTGTAATAGCCTGGTTAAGGGTGACCAAATGGCTGCGATAGATGACCTGTCCGGTTTCATCAGTTATCTGATCGACAACTGTGGGTTCTACCAGCCTGCCCTGGTTGAGAATTGCCGATATTATCAATGCCCCGTGGAGGGGAGATAATGTGGTTTCCTGGTTGAATCCGCAGGCAATTTCAGCCCACTGATAAGGCTCATCAGATAAATAAATATAACTTGGAGCAACTGGAATCTCGAAATCAATATTCTGGTTGAATCCAAAGGCCTCAGCATAGTTTTCTAAAACGGTTTTCCCAAGATAAAGCGAACCGATTTTTCCGAACACGGGATTAACGGATTGAGCGAATGAGTCCCTAAATGTTATCTTGTTGGTGTATCTGTTTGTCCGCTTTTTTAGTTGGGATTTATATAAAGTGTGTTTTCCGCCATTGTATTTAAGTATGGAGCCTGAATTAAAATTACATTTTTCAATAGCAGCAGCAGCAGTAACTATTTTAAAAATACTAGCAGCAGGAAAACTATTATCGATACATGAGTTGTTATATTGGCTTGTTTTATCATAACTCACCATTGATAATATTCTGCCTGTATTTGGATCCATGGCCACAATTCCGATGTATTGAGCTGTGGATTGATCCAGATTATCCAGCATGAATTGCTGTAAGGGGATATCAAGGCTGGTGTCAACCCTGAAATTTTGTTCATTGAAAACAAAATCAAAACTCTTTTCATTAAGATTTATAAGGGATTTACCATCAATCAGGGTTTGAACATCCCTCTTGGTTATTAACTTTTTATGACTGTGATGGATATCAGCTTTGTTATCTGATTTGTTGTCATTAAGTATCGGTGTATAATGACATGCAATTCCTCCAAGACTACTGATTATTCCGCAAACAAAAATAAGCACAGAGAGAAGGACAGCAGAGTATTTAGGGATATTTTTGATAAATTTATTTACGGCAGCGGTCCTTTTCAGTTTTTTCTGATAGTTTCTCCAGTTCGACCCTTTAAAGTTAGTTCGGTATGTTTTTGGTCTTTCGTGAATCATTTGTATCTGGAATGAGCGATTAGCTATTAGTTTAATGATTATCGGTCTACTGCCCTGACAAGCAGGATGTTGCTATTACAAAATGAGATATTAGCGGTTAATTTGCTGTTTTCCAAATAGGTTACTAACACCTAAATGCTAATGGCTAACAGCTAATCGCTCAACTGTAATTTTCGCTGGAGCCTCACTGTACAGATAAATTATAGCTTAGGAACGTACAATAAATAACTTGAACAAATTAATGTCTTTTTTGCCGTCTTCTTCGTTGCTCGTCGATCACATAACCCGTTATGCTCGCTCCTCGCGCCTTGAATACAACAAAAAACCCTATTAATTTTTGTTCAATTTATTTATCTCCCGTTCCTTATCAACCTGATTCTGCGCAATTTTGCAACACTTTTTTCATAATTTTTTTCACTTGTGCGGTTAAGAAACTATTCAAAATCAATCACGAAATCACGAAAGCACGAAAGATTGAAAACACGAAAGGGAAGTCTGAGGATGGACGCGCCAACTTGACTTTTAGATTTTTGTTTCGTGTTTTCGTACTTTCGTGTTTTCGTGATAATCTTTTTTAAATAGTGCTTGACAGTCCGATAAAACCACTATATCTTGCGGTTTATGTTTGGACATCCTCAATATGTTGGAGTTCTGTAGTACAGAATGCGGAGTCCAATAAGCCCCTTTGTTAAGAATATCAATCCCTTTGAGAGGAAATATAGACCATGACAACAGTTGTTGAGTTCCCCCAACAGGCAGTCAGCATTACAGAGTATATCGGCCTAACCCAGATCCGAAAACGTGACCATCGCCTGGTGCCGTTTGAGTCATCAAAGATTACCTCTGCCATACTGAAGGCGGGTAGAGCCACTGGTGAATTCAAAGAGGATACTGCCCGACGGCTCACAATCCGGGTCATAAGCCTTGCCCAGACGGTATTTCTGGATACTGTGCCAATGGTTGAAGAAATTCAGGACATGGTGGAAGAGGTGCTGTTGGCCTCGCCGTTTAAGAGGACGGCAAAGGCCTACATTCTCTATCGAGATCGACATGCAGGCATCCGGGAGATGGTCAAAAAGGCCGACCTTGACCTGATCGAGCGCTATCTGGATCGCCTGGACTGGAAGGTTCAGGAAAATAGCAACATGGCCTATTCTTTACAGGGACTGAATAACTATATCTCAAGCGAGGTCAGCAAGACTTACTGGCTCAATAAAATTTATACTCCTGAGATTCGTGAAGCGCACACATCCGCCGCAGTCCATATCCACGACCTGGGCCTGTTGTCAGTATACTGCGTTGGGTGGGACCTTCAGGACCTGCTGCGCTTCGGTTTTAGGGGGGCCCCGGGCAAGGCGGAAAGCAGCCCTGCACGACACTTCCGGACCGCGCTCGGACAGATTATTAATTTCTTTTACACCTTGCAGGGTGAGGCCGCCGGGGCACAGGCCTTTTCAAACTTCGATACCCTTCTGGCACCTTTTATCCGCTTTGACGGTCTCAAATACAAAGAGGTCAAACAGGCCTTGCAGGAATTTGTTTTCAACGTAAATGTGCCCACGCGTGTTGGTTTCCAGACTCCTTTTACCAATGTTACGCTCGACGTACAGCCGCCGGCCACGCTGGCTCAGGAAAATGTCATTATCGGAGGTGAGCCACAAAAAGAGATCTATGCGGATTTTCAGCACGAAATGATCATATTCAATCGCGCATTCCTTGAAGTGTTGGCAGAGGGTGATGCGAGAGATAGGGTCTTCACCTTCCCTATACCTACGTATAATATTGATCCGGACTTCGACTGGGAGGCACCGGGCCTGGAGAGGCTGTGGGAGGTCACAGCAAAATACGGTATTCCCTACTTTGCCAACTATGTTAATTCTGATATGTCGCCTGACGACGCCAGGTCCATGTGCTGCCGCCTGCGGCTGGACCTACGTTCCCTTGAAAGGCGCGGCGGCGGATTGTTCGGTGCTAATCCATTGACCGGATCTATCGGCGTGGTGACAATTAACATGACGCGCCTTGGCTACCTGGCTACTGATGAAGATGATTTCTTCAGGCGTCTTGAACGGCTGATGGAGATTGCTCGGACCAGTCTGGAGACCAAACGCAAGGTGCTGGAGAATTTTACAGACAAGGGCCTCTATCCCTATACAAAATTTTATCTGCGCAACGTCAAACAGCATCAAGGCCAATACTGGTATAACCACTTTTCAACCATTGGGTTGACAGGAATGAACGAGGCCTGCCTCAATATGCTCGGCTGCGACATCGGCGCAACAGAAGGTTCAGCCTTTGCCATAAAGGTACTTGATTTCATGCGGGAGAAACTCAGTCAGTTTCAGGAAGAGACCGGGTATTATTATAACCTGGAGGCGACTCCTGCAGAAGGCGCGGCCTATCGTTTTGCAAAGCTGGACAAGGAGCGTTATCCTGATATCCGTAGCGCCAATGATGGGGAAAACGGATCGAAACCTTTTTACACCAACTCAACACAACTTCCGGTCAACTATACTGAGGACATTTTCCAGGTGCTTGATCTGCAGGACGAGTTGCAGGCGAGATACACCGGCGGGACAGTATTGCATATCTTCCTCGGAGAAGCCGCAGCCGACCCGCAGGCCGTAAAGGCATTTGTCCGCAAGGTCTGCGAAAACTACCGCCTGCCTTATTTCACTCTTACGCCGACATTTTCGGTCTGTCCTACCCACGGCTACCTTCGGGGTGAGCAACACTGCTGCCCGAAGTGTGGTGAGGAAACAGAAGTCTATTCCCGTGTCGTAGGCTACCTTCGGCCTGTCAAACAGTGGAACGAGGGCAAGCAGGAAGAATTTGCTTTGCGTAATTATTATAAAATAGGAGCCTCAGGGGAATAAATGTGCGAATCGGCGGTTTAAACTCATTCAGCCTTAGCGATTTTC
>JAGGRV010000206.1 GCA_021159445.1 Deltaproteobacteria bacterium
GGTTACCACCGAACTGTAAGCGTTTACAGGGTGCTGCAGATGCAAGGCGTACGGGATACGCAGACGTACTCCCTGTACTTCAAGTGTCCGACAACAAAGCAGATGCGGTGCCCTGTGAACGCTTACAAAAAATAATAGGTCATGTGACGTTGATAAGCAAGACAAAGAAGAAGATTTGCTCTTGACTCAGGCACTGGTCTCATGTAATAGAGAGATCTCTTTTATTCCTCCTTGCCCTGATAGGATTTGCTCAATATACATCATGGATCAGGGCCGGATAATATAGCCCATAGGGAGGCCATATATGAAATTACGGCATTACGAAACATTTTATCTCCTCCATCCGGACCTCAGTGACGAGGAACGTACAGCTATTTCGGAAAAACTCCAGCAAATCATAATCAGCGGGCATGGAGAAATAGTAAAGATTGATCCATGGCCCCTACAGAAACTTGCTTACAGAGTGCAAAAACAAACCCAAGGCTATTATGTGGTAATGGAGTATGGTGCATCTGCCGAAACCATTTCGGAACTCACCCGCAGGCTGCGGTTGGATGAGGGCGTGATGAAATTCGTTACCACAAAGATAAGTAATGAGTTTGATGCTGAGGCGCTTGCCAAGGCCCGGGACGAGTCTGCTCCGCCTGCTGAAACTGTTGAAGAGGCTTTGGATTCGACTCAGTCCACTGAGAAAAGAGAAGAGGAATGAGACAAATGCAAAATCCAAGAAATAATCGTACCGGGCGACGGCGCATATATATACGCCGGAAGGTCTGTCGCTTTTGTGCCGACAAGTCCCTGGCCATAGACTATAAAGACCAAAGAACCTTAAGGCATTTTATCACAGAAAGGGGAAAGATACTGCCCCGCCGTATTACCGGGACCTGTGCCAAGCATCAGAGACGCCTGACTACAGCCATCAAGCAGGCCAGAATAATGGCCTTGTTGCCATTCACCTCTGGTCATATACTTAAAGATTAGCGATTTATAACCTAAATTAAGCGATTAGCCTTTAGTGGTTAGCTATTAGTTTAATAATTACAGGATGTTTTGCTATTACAAATATTTACCCGTTGTGTGTTATTTTTAATTAATGTAATGTCTTGATTTTTCAAAGCTAAACCCTAAATGGCTAACAGCTAACCGCTCAACTTAGGTATAAAGCAGTTGGCTTATCCTCCAAACCTCTCAAGCAAATGGACCCTGGCTTCTGTCGTCCTTCTTGTACCCCTTATGGTTGAGGGGATCGCACCCCTGTTCCAACTTGTAGCACCAGGAATTCTTGTTGTATTGACCGAGGGCATCAGTCTTGGTCTGGCAACCTCAATTATTTTTGGGAACCTTGCCTTAGGGATTTTGCTCTGCTGGCTGACCATGAGGCCGGAGGCCTTGATCTGGTTGATCCAGACTACAGGGCTTGCCATAGTCCTCGTGGTCGGAAGAAAACAGGATTGGTCCGGGATCAAGACCCTTTTAGCAGGTTTTGCCTATCTTTGTATAACGTTCATGGTTGTACTCAGTGCTGGATCAGGCCATGATCTGCTTGACGGATACAATAAGGTTGTTCAGGCAATATCCGAAGATATGGATCAGAGTTTGGCTCTCTATAAAGAGAAATCATCCGGCATATACCAGGTAGAATTAGAAAACTGGTTCCGGCAGTTTAAAGAAGTCATTATACGATTTTTGCCGGGGCTATTGGGTTCTGTCTTTTTATTTATAAGCCTGAGTAATATATCAGTACCAAAAATATATCTGGCCAAAAATCTCAAAAACGAGGTATTTGCGCCGGTGTTCACTCAGTGGAGACTGCCTGAACCACTTATCTGGGTGATAATAACAGTAGGTGGATTGGCCTTTTTGGGGAAAGGTATATTTAAAGCCTGCGGTGAGAATGCCCTGCTAGTACTGAGCAGTATCTATTTCTTGCAAGGACTGGCGGTAGTTGCCTTTTATTTTGGAAGACTGAAAGTCCCTGCATTCATCCGCTGGATCACATATATATTGCTTTGCATCCAGTGGTATGGTCTAATACTAGTTGTTATTATAGGAGTGTCTGATGTATGGTTTGATCTGAGAGCCAGGGCACCAGCAACCAGAGAGTCTTGAGAGCCCTCAATTCCTAAATTATTTTAAACAAATATTTTATCGAGGTTTCAGATAAATGGAAATCATTCTTAAAAAAACTATCCCTTCTCTCGGGAAGGCCGGAGACATGGTCAAGGTCGCAAATGGCTATGCCCGCAATTTCCTGCTGCCTAAAGGCAAGGCCATATTTGCCAACAAAAAGAATATGTCTCAAATTGAGCGTCAGCAGGCCTCTATCCTGGCCAAGGCTGCCAAGGAATATGATGAGTTTGATGCCTTGGCCACTAAACTTGGCGATATAGAAATCAGCATACCGGTCCGGGTAGGTGAAATGGATCGGCTTTATGGCTCTGTTACCAATCTGGACATAGCCAACGCTATAGAATCACAGGGGTATTCAATTGATCGCAAGAAAATACAGCTGGACGAGCCCATCAAGGCCCTTGGCGAATTCGAGGTCCCGGTAAAACTCAGCCCTGATGTCAAGGCCATAGTCAAAGTCAATGTGGTCCCACAGGAATCTTTGTGACATTAAACAATCTACAACCTAAAATGAGCAATTAGCCTTTAGCGATTAGCTATTAGTTGTAATGATTACAGGATGTTTTACTATTACAAACTTCATCCATTGAGTGTTATTTCTAATTAACTTAATGTCCTGATTTTTCAAAGCTAAACGCTAATGGCTAACAGCTAAACGCTTGACTTAGGTACAAAAATGTCTATAGCATCTCTTAAGACTGTTATTAAACCCGCTGAATACCGCCTTCCGCCACAAAATATAGAAGCAGAGCAGTGTGTCCTCGGAGGTATTCTAATCGAGGACCAGGCCCTTCTGAAGGTTGTTGAGTTTCTGCACCCGGAGGACTTCTACAAAGAGGCCCATGGCATTATCTATGCTGCTATACTTGATCTTTTTAACAGAAATGAACCCCAAGACCTCGTGACTGTTCACAATGCCCTGAAATCAATGGGAAAACTTGAAGCAGTCGGGGGGGCAGCCTACCTCGCAGAGATCACGGAAACTATGCCGGTGGCCGCCAATATCGGCTACTACGGCAAAATCGTTTGGGACAAGGCCGTCCTCCGTCGGCTTATTCAAAAGGCATCAGACATATCTACCCTTTGTTACGAAGAAGCAGGAGAGGTGGACGAGGTCTTGGAATCTGCCGAGGTATCCATATTTGAAATCTCCGAGGTCAAAATCAGTCAGGCCTTCCACCCTCTTAAGAGTATACTTAGGGACAGCATCAAAAAGGTTGAGGATCTGTACGAGCGCAAGGAACTGATTACCGGTGTGTCTTCCGGCTTTACAGAACTGGACAAGCTGACTGCAGGGTTTCAGCCATCCGACCTTATTATCATTGCAGGTCGTCCCAGCATGGGCAAGACGGCCTTTGCCCTGAATATCGCACAGCACGCGGCCATTGCCAACGATATATGTGTTGCAATCTTCTCCTTGGAAATGTCCAAGGATCAACTGGCCCTCAGGATGCTGTGCTCAGAAGCCAGAGTAAACGCACAGAAGGTAAGGACGGGTTTCCTGAGTGAGCGGGACTGGCCAAAGCTGATAAATGCCGCAGGTCACCTCTCTGAGGCCCTTGTCTTTATCGATGACACACCGGCCTTATCTGTCATGGAGATAAGAGCCAAGGCCAGGAGGCTTAAGAGCAAACACGGCCTTGGCCTTGTGTTGGTAGATTACATGCAACTCATGAGGGGCAAAGGACGCAACGAGAGCAGAGAGCAGGAAATTTCCGAGATCTCAAGGTCACTTAAGGCAATGGCCAAGGAGCTGAATGTCCCTGTGGTAGCCCTATCTCAGCTTAATCGCAAGGTAGAGGACAGGCCAAACAAAAGACCACAGATGGCAGACCTCAGGGAGTCAGGGGCAATAGAACAGGACGCTGATGTAATCGCCTTTATTTTCCGTGACGAAGTCTATAATCGGTCTGAAGATAACCCGAACAGAGGTATGGCTGAAATCATTGTGGCCAAACAAAGAAACGGTCCCATTGGTATTGTAAAGCTGGCCTTTGTGAACAAATACGCTACTTTTGCCAACTTGTCTCGCGAATCAGAATATTGAGCTTCTATTACATGAGCTCTTGAAGGAAGGTAGTGTAACGCCATCAGGGGAGCTCATAACAAACCTCAGAGTCTATTTAGGGGAGCTTTACTCCTGGAACCAGCGCACCAACCTCACCGGCCTCAAGACCATGGAGGAAATGGCCGTCAAGCACGTCGGTGATACCTTGGCTCTGATTCGTTTTCTGCCGGAGGGTGTCCATCACGTACTGGATATAGGTACAGGCCCCGGTGTTCCAGGATTAATCCTCAAGCTGTTTCGTCCCGATCTTGAAATAGTGCTTATTGACGCCATTCGAAAGAAGGTCTCGTTTCTCAATACCGTGATCGCAATAATCGGCCTTACAAGTACCTGGGCAGAGCACTGCCGAGTGGGCCCTAAAGATATACCCAAGCATCTTCCACCTAAAGGCTTTGATGTAATTGTCAGCCAGGCTGTAGGACCTCTGGATAAGCTTGCCCGCATGGCCCGGCCTTTACTGTCACCAAACGGTCTGGTAATAGCCATGAAGGGACCAAAGGTAGATGAAGAACTGGAAGGAAAAATGGGCTATCTGCAAAAGCATGGATGGAAAACCAGTATCATAAAAACTCAAACACCTGTTAGCAATTTTCGACGAAATCTCGTTATGTTACGAAGATACTGATCCACAAAAGCCGCTTGCAAAACTCAAGATTTTGTTTGAGGGCAAGGCGCGAGGAGGTGAAAAAGCGCAGTGTACTGGGGGGTTGAGCATTTTTCACCGACGAGCAACGCAGCCATCGGGCAAAAGATGGGTTTTTGCAGGCGGCTTACAAGACAAAATGGCAGAACTACAGCTATGGCAGCGGGATATACTGATTCTGGTCCTTCTTGGCTGGAGCAACTTTCTGCCTATACTAGGAAGGGTCGTCCTTAAGAAACGCCTTTCCGCTCCTTTGGACCTGGGGTACAAGTGGATAGATAATCGTTATCTATTGGGCCCGCACAAGACCTGGAGGGGACTAATTATTTCAGTCATTGGGACTGGCCTGGCCGGTCACTTCACGCCATTAGGCCTTGTTCTCGGGCTTAAGCTCGCCATATGTTCCATGTCCGGTGATTTAATCTCTAGCTTTGCAAAACGACGCATGGGTTTGAAGAGTGGTAGTAAGTCCTTTTTGCTGGATCAAGGTCTTGAGTCATTTCTCCCCTTGTGGATACTCAAGGACAGCCTTTTTATTTGCTGGACTGAGATAATCCTGATAATCTCATCCTTTACATTATTGGAGATTAGCCTATCCCCACTTCTTTATATGCTTCATATCAGGAGAAGTCCCCACTGAATTTATGGTAAGCGTTCACAGGGCACCGCATCTGCTTTGTTGTCGGGCACTTGAAGTACAGGGAGTACGTCTGTGTACCCTCCGTCTCGCATCTGCAGCACCCTGTAAACGCTTACGGTCAGCGGGTTGCGGTAAAACGGGCGTTGTAATCCCGTGAATGGTTACAATTTATGACTTTTTTAAAAACAGACCTCCATATTCATACTTCTGAAGACCCTGAAGATCTTATCCTGTACAGCGCAACCGATCTCATAGACATGGCCCACAGACTGGGATACTCGGTACTGGCCATAACCAACCACAACTGTGTTACCCATAGCGAATATCTCAGGGATTATGCCAGGGAAAGAGGAATAGTGTTAATACCGGGTATGGAGGCAACAATTCAAGGCCGACATGTACTCCTCCATAACCTGGATTTTAAACAGGTGAAACGCGACAAAATCGCTAACCTGGAATATTTGAAGAGGCCTGACAACCTGATAGTTGCTCCTCACCCATACTTTCCCAGTCCTGTAGCACTCAGGGGCATGCTGAGACGACACGTCAATCTTTTTGACGCAGTGGAGCATTGCCACTGCTATACTGAACGGCTGGATTTTAACCGCCCTGCAATAAAATTTGCAAAAGAACACAATCTCCCCATAATTGGTACTTCTGACGCCCACCAAAGATGCCAGTTCCACACAACTTACTCGCTTATAGAAGCAGAACCTGATCCGGAGTCAATTATCCAGGCCGTCAAGTCCGGCAAGGTCCGGACAGTCACTCGCCCCCTTCCCCTGTTTCTTCTGCTGAAGATCAACTTAAAGATGCTTTGGAGAAACAAGATTCTGAAAAGGTTTTAAGTTTTAGCCTCTATTTATTGAAAGCACTATGTCCATGTGATACTAAACGGATACAGGTTATGAAAATTCACGCTTATATCCAAAAAACCGTTCTACTCATACTGAGCCTTATGCTAATACTTCCGACAACAGGTCTGACGGCCTCAGGACCTGGAGGGGCTTTAGCTGAGCAAATTAAGGAAGAAAAAACACCTTCTGAATTCGAGACAAGTCCGTCACCAGGAGCCGAGCCCTGGCGCATAGAGGCCCTTCAGCTGACTTATTTCCACTCTTCAGATGTGATTCTGGGTGAAGGTGCGGTTCAGGTCTGGAGGGGTGATCTCAAGGTCTGTGCAGACCGAATCATGTATGACAGGCGTAATGCCAGGGTATGGGCAAACGGCAATGTGGTCATATACCTCGACATGGATGTGCTGAAGGGAACCGAAGGAGAACTGGATCTCAACACATCTACAGGCACAGTAGAAAATGCCGATCTCTTCTTACAGAGAAACAACATACACCTTCTGGCCAAACAGATCTGGAAGACAGGTCCTGAAGAATATCAGGCAAAACATGCCACCATCAGCACCTGTCCCCTTCCCAAGCAGGCGTGGAATTTTAAGTGTCGAGACCTTAAACTCACGACTGGAGGCATGGCCTTTGCTAAAAGCAGTTTTTTCAACATAAGGGACATTCCTGTAATCTACAGCCCATGGGTTGTGTTGCCCATAAACAAATATAGAAAAACAGGGTTGCTGTTACCCCACTTCTCTACATCCAAAAGGAATGGGGCAGAGCTTAATGTCCCCTTCTTCTGGGCCATTAACGACAGCATGGATGCCACTTTTTATCAGCACTCTATGAGTAAAAGGGGCTGGATGCAGGGAGTGGAGTTCCGCCACGTATTTTCCCCGGAAGACAAAGGCATCCTCCGATACAATTTTCTGGTAGACACACTGGACGACGATGACTTCAACGATGATGGGTACACAAGAGGTAATGAAAAACGTTGGTGGTTTAGGGCAAAGGCAGACCAACAACTTCCCTGGGGCTTTGAGGCCAAGGTGGACGTGGACACGATCAGTGACAGGGATTACCTGTTGGAATTTGACCAGGGTCCAATGGGTTATGATGAAACAGACAATATTTTTCGAAAGACCTTTGGCCGCTCCCTGTCCGATGAAACGGATCTGATCCGGCCTTCAACTCTCCAGATAACCAGACTGGCCCAAGACATGTTTTTTGGAGGCGAAGGCCGGTATAATGATAGTATTGAAGGAGGGAAACAGGATTCCACTGTACAGACATATCCCAGATTGGTGCTTCGCGGATTCAGAAAGCCTCTCTTTAATTCCCCTTTTTACTATGACTGGGATACCTCGTATGCACACTACTGGAGGGAGGTAGGCATTAGGGAACAACGCCTGCATATGGAACCAAGGGTATCCTTACCGTTAAATTTGTATAACTTAGCCGATTTAATTTTAAGCGGGTCCGTCGAAGAGACCATGTATGAGTCCAGCGGCCATGATCCGGAACAGGACCCTGATAACTATCCCAACAGGCTGCTCTATAACCTGAAAACCGATCTGAGCACAACTTTTGGACGGACCTACTGCCTTTCTGGCGAAAAGACTATGAGGCACAGCATACGGCCCGGGCTGACTTACCAGTATCGCCCTTCTGAGAACCAGGACGACCTGCCTGACATCGACGCCCTGGATCGGCTTGAGCCTACGAATCGAATTACACTATCCCTGCTCTCGTTCCTTAGCAGCAAAACCCCCCTTGGTAATAACAGATTTGCCTACACAGACGTTATAAGGTTTTCCTTAGAACAGAGTTACGACACCGAGGAAAACAATAGAGACCAGCCCGGTGAAGAGGACCCCAGACATTTTTCAGATATTTACGCTGAGTTGGACTTCAAACCCTTTCCCAACCTTTTCATGCGTTATGACACTAGCTACAACGTCTATGGAAAGGGCTTTACTAAGTACAACTTCCTGGGACGCTTATCAAATTCTGTGGGCGACACTTTAGACCTTGAATATAGATACAACTGCCTTGTTCACATAAATGAAGTCAACTTGGAAGTACATACTGCCTTTTCACCTTCCTGGTATGGAATGTGTAAGTTAAAGAGGAATGTCGCCGAAAACTCAGAGCTTGAATCCGTATTGGGTCTCCGGTATCAATCGACCTGTTGGGCACTTGAGGGCGGGTTTAAAAAGGACACGGACGAAACCAGTTTTACATTCCACATCGAACTTTTGGGTATGGGAGGCTGGGGCGCTAAGAATTAAGATTAAGAGTTATTGACTGAGCCAGGTGCGCTTTCAGTGCTAGTGAAACCAATGATCAGGCTTGACAGCCCTTGATGAGACTGCTATGAAAAAGCCATCAATTTACCCAGAATTAAACAAGAACATTGGGGAATTTGTTAATGATAATGTTTAGTTAAAAGAATTCTAATTATCTTATTCGCGCTGGGGCAGGTGAAAATTGTTTGAAATTTCTAATTTCACTGCCAAAGTACAGGATGAATAAAGTGTAAACTACTTTTGGCTTGCTATAAAAGATGCCAAATTATATAGATATGCAGTCAAGTTATAGAAGATAAGGCTTTTGGGGAGGGATGGATTAATGAGTGAAGGCATATTGGGAAAAAAGATCAAAGGACTTTACAAGGCTTTGTGTCAGGAGGAATGGAATGCCACTGTCTGCGGGATCATTGTTGCCCTGTTGAGCATCTTATGCTTGGCCTGGGCCCGGCCCTGGGGTGCGGTTGGCGCTATAAGAAACTGGGGACAGTGGATACTCTATTACACAGGTATCTGGGGAGATCAACCGGCAAGTGTTTTACTCAACTCCGGTTCTGTCATTGGTCTTGGGTTTGTGGCCGGCGCTCTTATTTCGGCCTGCATGGGCGGAGACTTTGCTATCAGGATCCCCCCGAGGCTGGAGCTGGCAAAGGCAGTGTTCGCAGGGATATTCATGGGCATTGGTTCCGCCATGTGTGGTGGATGTAACATAGGCGGCTTTTACAATGCAGTAGGCAATCTCTCTGCCAGCGGATTCTGTATGATGATAGGCCTTGTTGTCGGGGCAGTGATCGGCATCAAATATCTTTATTGGGAGATGGAGCATATCACTTGGGGTTCAGGAGGTGCAAAGACTATTGACTTCCCTTATGCCTTGAAGATAATACTGGGTATTGTGACGATAGGCGTCCTTATCTGGGGCACCAATGCCTATGCCGGCAGCGACGATGATTCTCTGATTCGGCTGGCAGGGCTGTTAATCATTCCTGCAGGCTTGGGGTACACAATGCAGCGCGGGCGCTGGTGTATGATCCAGGGCTTTCGAGAGCCCCATATGACAGGTGACACCAAAATGGCCAAGTCCGTGATCCTGAGTGTGGTTGTCCTGGCGGCCGGGATCGCAATTCTTAAATATCCAGGTATTGTTCCAGATGCCTTCGATCTCGATGAATGTCCAGATGCTGAGGGATTCCGTAATACCATGCATTATGTCCGTGGATTCTTCGGTTGGTTTGCAATTGTGGGCGGCGTAATTTTCGGCTTTGGTGCCCTGCTGGCCGGAGGCTGCGGAACAGGGGTTCTCTGGCGCGTGGGCGAGGGTCAGATCAAGTTGTGGGTTGTGATGCCTGTTTTCGGCATTACCAATGCCATAGTGGACGGTTGGTTCAAGGAGAAGGAATGGGAGGAAGACGGCGTCTTCGGGTCCTATCTCTACATGCCGGACACCTGGCTCGGTTATGGTGGCACCCTGGCCCTTATTTTTCTAGTGATGGCCCTCTGGTATATCATCATAACTTGGAATGAGGAGTCGGAAAAACTGATCGTACCGATGTAGTCGGGCTTTCTTTTTAAAAATGTTGAATGTTGAATTTTAAATTAAGGTATATGTCTTTTTAGACGTCTTCCACAATTCAACATTCAACATTCACAATTCAACATTATGGTAACCGTTCACACTCCCTGGCAGCCGATAGGCTTTTGCAGGGTTTCAACCGCGGGCAGATTGCACCAAAATGCGTATTCCCAACGGATTATGCTTTGAAACCTGAAAAAGGCTGTTGGCTGTCAGGGGGGAAAGTGAATAATTACACATTATGTCTTAAGAGTATCAGGATGTCTCCCCCTGGGCTTTCCTGTAAAAGACGCACCTTACCCAACCGGGCAAGCTCAAGTATTGCCAGAAACGTAACGACGATCATTTCCCTATTTTCTGAAAAAAATAACTCAAAGAAACGGATACTTCCTATCTGGTTAAGCTCTTCGGCAATAGATTCCATTCGTTCAGAAAGGCTGGCCTTGGCCCTGGTGATTTCAAGGACCCTGGGAAGAGAATTGTTTCCCAATACCTTTTTGAAAGCAGAGATGAGGTCCGTGAGGCTTATGTCAAGGGTATCCTCAAATCCGGCAGACTCAGAGACTTCCACATTACTTCCTGATTTCTCACTTTCCAGCCCTCCTACACGGACAAAAACATCCCTGCCCAATATAGGTCTGCACTCAAGGGACGCGGCTGCTTCTCTCATCTGAACCAACTCTTGAAGGGGCCGGACCAACTCAAGTCTGGGGTCGTCTTCAGCATCCGCGGAATCAGGCCTTGGCAGCAACATCCTGGACTTGATGTGCATCAAGGTAGCAGCCATCACCAGATATTCACCGGCCACCACCACGTCAAGGGCGGCCTGCATGAACTCCAGATACTCCAGGTACTGGGCAGTGACCACAGCTATGGGGATGTCGGTAATTTCGAGCTTATTCTTTTGGATTAAATGGAGAAGCAGATCTAAAGGTCCTTCGAAGGCCTCCAGCTTTACTTGGCATTCCGGTTCCAAAGGGCACTCCAAACCTGGACCATTGTGGACTGCGCAACCTTTCTGGCCCTGTTGGCCCCATCTGCCAATATGGCCCTGACTTTGCCGGGATCGGCAGCAAGGGCCTTTCTCCTTTGCCGGATCGGATCCATTTGCAGGACGATGGCCTCTGCAAGTTCTTTCTTGCAGGCCGCACAACCCCGCTTGGCTGCTTTGCATTCGGACACAATGATCTCAAGCTGTTTTATTGGCAGATAAAGCCGGTGAAGCTTGAAGGCTATACAGCGGTTTTCAGGATCACCAGGGTCACCCATCCTTGGCCGCTCCACATCAGTTATCATTGTGGATATTTTTTTTCTTACCACGTCCGGGGGATCTGACAAAAATATGGAATTCCCATAGCTCTTGCTCATTTTTCTGCCGTCCAGCCCTGGAAGTTTGGGAACCTCTGCCAACAGGGCATCAGGTACTGGGAAAATATCTTTATACAGATAATTGAACCTGCGGGTAATTTCCCGGGTTAGTTCAATATGGGGCAGTTGATCCACGCCTACAGGTACCTTGTGACCCTTGTACAGTAATATGTCAGCAGCCTGAAGGACTGGATAACCCAGGAAACCAAAGGTTGCGAGATCCTTTTCCTTGAGATGCTGTTGCTGTTCCTTGTACGTAGGGTTGCGCTCCAGCCATGAAACAGGTGTGATCATGGAAAGCATGAGATGAAGCTCTGCGTGCTCCTTTACTTCTGACTGGACAAACATGGTAACCTTGTCCGGATCTATGCCCACAGACAGCCAGTCCAGCACCATTTCATCCATATTTGCCGGGATCTCTTGCGGATGTTCATAACTGGTAGTCAGGGCGTGCCAGTCAGCCACAAGGAAGAAACACTCATATGTCTCTTGAAGACGTTTCCAGTTCTCAAGCACACCGTGCAGGTGCCCCAGGTGCAGCTTGCCGGAAGGCCTCATGCCACTGAGTATTCGTTGTTTTGCCTGTTCACTCATAAGGGCTCACATCAAAGTACAGTTCCTAATAGGAGTTTATTCAGATAGAGGATCATCGGGACGATAACGCGGCCGGTTACTCCTGTAAAGACAAGCAACAAAATCAGCAAGAAACCATAGCGCTCAAATTTTTCAAAGGAGTTTGCCAGGTCAGAGGGAAGTATCCCCATAAGGACCTTGCTGCCGTCAAGAGGCGGGATGGGGAGAAGATTGAACACCGCAAGCCCTATATTAATCTGCACACTTATATATGCCATGTATAGAGCCGGACGTATGAAAAAGCCTGACGTCTCCCAAAATGACCCCAATACCTGTCTCAGCAAAACAGCACTCAATATTGCCAATAGGATATTGGCCCCGGGACCTGCCAGTGAAACCCAGATCATGTCATTCCTGGGATTCTTAAAATAACTGGGATTGACCGGTACAGGCTTTGCCCAACCTATGGTCTGAGTGAGAAAAAATACCATTGTACCGATGGGATCGAGATGGCGAATAGGGTTAAGGGTAAGGCGCCCCATAAGCTTTGCAGTAGGATCACCAAGGCGGTAAGCCACCCAGCCGTGGGCCATCTCATGCACGGTAACAGCAAGAAGTATGGGTGGTGTGAGTATTGCGAATCTCTGAATTATAGCAGCAAAATCCATAATTTTTCTAATATACTATAATACTGTCCAAAGCTCATCCATGATTCCGCTAAAAATAACAAGGAGGGAAAAAATGCCGGCCCCACACAGAATATTGATATGTGATAAGGTTTGCTGTACATAATATATACTGCCGCAGGGCAAGGCTTTATCAAGCAGCAATCTTGAATTGAGGGTGAGATGAAACCAATTGAGAAGGAGAACAAAGATGCCATCCCCACATAAGATATTGATATGTGATGATGAAGAAAAAATGAGGAAGTCCTTGGGTGGTTTGCTCCGGGACAGTGGTTACGAGGTAGCAGTTGCCGAGAACGGCGCAGGATGCTTAGAAATGCTGGCCGCTCAAGACTTTGACCTGGTGATCCTGGATATCATCATGCCGGATATGAACGGAATCGAGGTGTTGGACAGGATACAAAAGATGGGCAAATATACGGAAGCCATCATGATTACCGGCTATGCTGATAAAGAGAAGGCCATTGCCTCCTTTCGGCTCTGTGCCTATGATTTTATTGAAAAACCCTTTGAGCCCAAAGAGATACTGAACACGATCTCACGCTGCCTGGGTGAAATGGATCTCAAAAGGGACCTTGAAAAAAAGACCAGGGAGCTGAGGGAGTCAGAGGAAAGATATCGAAGGATATTCGACGAATCCAAAAATATGATCTACATCACCACATGGGGAGGAAAGTTCGCTGACGTCAATGAGGCCGGGGTTAAGCTCTTGGGATACGATAGCAAGCAAGAAGTTTTAGACATGGAGTCTGCTGAACTCTTGTATCATAATCCGAGTGACAGGAAACGATTTCAAGAAAGCATCGAACAAGACGGCTTTGTCAAGGATTACCCTGTTGAGTTCAAAAAGAAAGACGGAACCAGGATCTCTGTCTTGATCACATCCACTACAATAAAAGACAAAAACGGGAACGTGCTTGGTTATGAAGGGAGCATCCGGGACGTAACCGAAACTGAGACGACTCAGAAGAAAACACAAGCCCTGATGAGAAGTGTCCAAGAAGCAAAGGAGGAATGGGAGGCGACATTTGATGCTATTGAAGACGCTATATTTTTGGTAGATGAGACCTTTACTATTAAGAGAGCGAATAAAGGTCTGGCCAAACTGGTAGGAAAAGACCTGACCGATATTATCGGCCAGAGATGTTATAAACTCCTCCACGGCATTGACCATGTGCCAAAGTTTTGTCCCCGTCCTCTGGTGGTAAAGACCTGTTCTTCTTACAGCGATAAACTATGGGAGCCTCACCTGAATCGGCATTTGAGGATCTATTATTATCCTATCATTGGCGCCAATAAGGAGGTTCGAGAGGTCATTCACGTGATGACGGATATCACAGAACAACAAAAGGCCCGCCAGGAGATTGAATACCTGGCCAGTGTTGTTCGCCACTCCCAGGATGCCATTATCAGCACAGACCTCAACTGTCGGGTCACCAGTTGGAATGAGACAGCCGAGAGGATCTTTGGCTATGATGAAAAAGAGGCCGTGGGAAATTACATAGATATGATTGTTCCGGAGGAGCAAAGAAAGGAATGTCATCTCTTTGTTGAGGAAATTGGTGAGGGAGGGGTGGCTAAACACCGCGAAACAACAAGAAAGACAAAAGATGGCAAGTCTATAGATGTGGACCTGACACTTTCTCCGATCAAGGACAGTGAAGGAAATATAATCGGCGTCTCTTTTATAGTAAGAGATGTTACTTATCAAAAACAGCTTGAAGCCAAGCTCGTTCAGGCCCAGAAGATGGAATCCATAGGCACACTGGCCGGCGGGGTAGCCCATGACTTTAATAATCTGCTTATGGGCATCCAGGGTTATGCCTCTCTGATGCTCCTGAAGATTGATCCCCTGCATCCCCATTATGACATGCTAAGGAAAATCGAAGAACAAGTTCAAAACGCCTCCGACCTGACCAAACAGCTCCTCGGGTTTGCAAGGAGTGGAAGATACGAAACCAAGCCGACCAATTTCAATGAGCTGATCCACAGGTCGTCGGAGATGTTTGGTCGAACCAAAAAGGAGATTGTTATCCACAGGAAATTCGAAAAAGACCTGTGGACGGTTGAGGTAGATCAAGGCCAGATGGAGCAAATACTTCTAAATCTCTATGTTAACGCCTGGCATGCCATGCCTGGTGGGGGTAATCTCTACCTTGAAACAAGTAATGTCACGTTAGATAAGTCTTACGTAAAACCGTATAATTTGGAAGCCGGCAACTATGTAAAAATATCTGTCACCGATACCGGTATAGGGATGGATGAAAAGACACGGCAGCGGATCTTTGATCCGTTCTTCACTACCAAGGAGATGGGGAGAGGTACAGGCTTGGGTCTGGCCTCGGTCTACGGGATTGTCATCAACCACAAAGGAATCATCACCGTCTACAGCGAAAAAGGCTATGGTACAACGTTTAATATCTACCTACCTGTTTGTGAGAAGGCCATAACCCCGCCAACCAGGATAGTGAACGACGAAGTCGTGAGAGGGACTGAAACCATCCTCTTGGTGGATGACGAGGAGCAGGTGCTGAATACGGCCAAACAGATGTTGGAGTATCTGGACTATACGGTGCTCGTGGCCCGTGGAGGTAAAGAAGCATGGGCGTTATATCAAGATAATAGGGACGGGATTGACCTTGTCATCCTGGATTTAATCATGCCGGACACGGGTGGCGGTGAGGTCTATGATCGGATGAAGGCACTGAATCCTGATGTAAAGGTTATCCTCTCAAGCGGCTACAGCCTTAACGGTGAGGCTTCTGAAGTTTTTAAGCGGGGAGCTAATGCCTTTATTCAAAAACCCTTTAGTATAGTAGAGTTATCATGCAAGTTACGAGAGGTGATAGACGGAATCAGTCTCTCCCCCAATCCCTGAAAAGCGATTTCCTTTCAGGTTTCCAAACGATCCAAGAATTCCCGTTTTACCAACTGGATTTCGTCTTCCAGGTACCTGACCTCTCCGTCCAGTCTGGCCTCAAGCAGACGATGGAGTATTGTCCGGAAGAGAGGGCCTGGCTCAAGACCCATATCCTTTAAATCATCTCCTGTAAGCAAGGATCTTGCATCACATAGTTCTGTAATATACCTGGATATGGCCTGCCGGGCGTCTTTGTTCTCAGTAATTGAAAGGATATGGAGGAGGAGATCAACATCCAGGCCTTTCAGCAGCCAATAGACCTCACTGGCCTTTATAAAGGATCGCCTGGAAAGAAGACCGAGGGCCTTTATTGCAACTTTACGTCCTTCCACAAAGATATTTCTTTTTGAGCCAACAAGGCCCAGGCGGTCTACAATTTCTTGAATTTCTTGGAATTTCAGCCCTTCAAGAAGCGCCAACAGATAAACCACCCACCTCCTCGGTCTCTGTGGTCTGAAGAGCAAATCATACCAGGCCAGGACATCGTAGGACCGGGTAAGGACTCCTTCTTCCTTTGGTCCTAATCGAATGCTTTGATGGATCACTTTCAGTAAGCCTAGACCGGCCAGCCTTCTGATGGCAGACCTCGGATCCGGCTCCTTCAATATCAGTATGAGTTCGGTAAGTAAACGCTTTCCGGAAAGTCTTGAGAATATGTCGAGACGCACGGCATTCTGGATCAACCTCAAGGTGTGTTTGCCTATTCTGAAACCGTATCGTTGCTCAAAGCGGACTGCCCGGAAGACCCTTGTCGGGTCTTCAACAAAACTCAGGCTGTGGAGTACCTGTATAATATGGTCTTTGAGATCCCTCTGGCCTCCAAAGAAGTCTACCAATAACCCGAATTCCTTCGGATTTAGCTTAATAGCCAATGTATTAATGGTAAAATCCCGCCGGAACAAATCTAACTTGGTGGACGAAAGTGCTACTGTGGGCATGGCGGCAGGATACTTGTAGTATTCCCACCGGGCTGTTGCCACGTCCACTTTAAAGCCGTCAGGAAAGATCACAACTGCTGTTCCGAACTTCTGGTGGGCACGAACCCTTGCTCCGAACCGTTTGGCAAAGGCCTCGGCAAAGGCGATCCCATCTCCCTCAACTACCAGATCTATATCCAGATTGGGTTTTCTTAACAACAGGTCTCTCACAAAGCCACCTACTACACAGATATGAAAACCCTCACTCTCTGCCACTTCCCCTGCATTCATCAATAGATCAAGTATATGGGAAGGGAGCTTCTCCCTCAACAAGGAGAGGACATTCTTGCGCTGTTCCTTTCCTGAAAGCAAAGCTTCAGGTCTTCTTGCAGCATCTCCACTCAATATTTGAAGGAGATCCGTCCTGGTAATTACTCCTTCTACCTGTCCTTTATCCACTACAGGGACAAAACGTTGACGACGGTTGACAATAAGTTCCTGGACTTTGGCAAGAGTGTCCTTTGGATAGATGACCTCGAAATCCGTCGTCATATATTCACGTACCGGCAGGTCTGAAAGGCCATGGTATATTGCCTTCTCCACGGTCCTGCGAGAAATGAGGCCCAGGACCTTACCTTCGTGGACCACAGGCAAAACAGTGATGCCATAGCGCGTTAATTTATCATTGACCTGGGAAAGAGTGATGTCCGGCAGGACCGAGAGCACCGGATACGACATAATGTCTTTCACTTTAGGCTCTGTCCCGAGCTGCCTGTGAAGTTCGGTGAAAAGACGCTCTTCAGCCTCAGCCAGAGTCAGCCCCTTTATCGTGGCAGAAGCAGCCATGGGGTGGCCTCCTCCACCAATTGCCTTCAGCACCTTCCCTACGTCAACTCTCTCATCCCGGCTGCGGCCCACTATCAATACTTGATCCGCCATAAGTGCCATTGCGAAAATTACAGGGAGTTTCTCCATATCCATGAGTTCGTGAGCCAGGACAGCGAAGTCTTCCACATACGCCGGCGATGATGTCTTTGCAATAGTGACAGGGATGCCGGCCATAGTATAAGTGGCTGCGGTGTTCAAAAGATCGTTTAAAAGCTTTACATGTTCTGGGGTGAACCTGTGTTCGAGGAGTTCGGAGATTGTCTTGAGGTCGGCCCCTTTCTCCAGCAGCCAGCCGGCCGCCTCCAGATCCTCGGAAGTGGTGGAGCTGAAAGTAAAAGAGCCCGTGTCCTCATATATACCCACTGCCAGAAAGGTTGCCTCGTCAGGACTTATATCCAGCCCTTTTTCTCTCAGGAGTCGGATCATCAGGGTCGTGTTTGCGCCCACCGGCCTGAAAAAGGTCTTAGAGGCTTTTATGTCCCCACTAGAAGGGGGATGATGATCGAATACATGGACTTCAACATCAGGCCTTTCCAGAAGCGAAGCCAAAGGACCGATACGGCTTTTCTGCCTGGTGTCTACAACTATCAGAAGCTTAACCTTGTCAAGATCTATATCTTTTAAACGCCTTACGTTTATAAAATAACTGCTGGATAGCAGGAGGAAGTCCCGCAGGTCCCTCTCCTGGGAACCGGGCAGGACGATTTGAGCCCCGGGATAAAGCTTGCTTGCGGCCAGGGAAGAGGCCAGGGCATCAAAATCCGCATTGATGTGGGAGGTGATAATGGTTGTGGGAAAATCTGCTGAAGTATCGGCCAAAGAAGTCCTTTAAGATTTGCCACCTATGCGGTTAAGAAACTATTCAAAATCAATCACGAAAACACGAAATAAAAACCCAACTCGGATAAACCGGAATAGTGCCTAAAGTGAACTAAAGTTTAAAGTGCCTAAAGTTGTGGTACGCGCTTTCAGCGCGGTTAATATAAATAGATAGAGCGAAGCCACACCTTAATTTTAAGCACTTTAGCTCACTTTAGGCACTTCAAACTCAATTAGGAACGGGAGATAAATAAGTTGAATAAAAATTAATAGGATTTTTTGTTGTAT
>JAGGRV010000035.1 GCA_021159445.1 Deltaproteobacteria bacterium
CGGGAAACAGCGGCTTTGCTTTTGATCTCTATCAGGAGGTCCGGCAGAAAGCTGAGAACCTGTTTTACTCTCCCCATAGCATCTCTCTTGCCCTTGCCATGGCTTATGCCGGGGCGCGAAACAACACCGAGAGCCAGATGGCGGATACGCTCCATTTCAGCCTTACTCAGGAGCAACTACACCCTGCTTTTAATGCCTTGGATCTTGAACTTGCCAGCCGAGGTCAGGGTGCCGAGGGCCAGGATGGTCCCTTCCATCTCCTTGGGGGCAGCCAGATCACCGTGCCAATGATGTCCCAGACGGGATACTTTAGATATGCGAGTGGGGATGGATATCAGGCAGTGGAGATGCCATATGACGGTAAGGAGCTCTCAATGGTGGTCTTTCTCCCGGAGGCAGGCCGGTTTGAGGAATTCGAGGCATCTCTTGACGCCGGGCGGGTGGAGGCGATCGCCGACAGTCTCAGTCTGAGCTATCTTTGGCTGTCAGTGCCCAGATTCAAATACGAATGGGGCCTGGAGCTTGTGGATACACTGGAAGCCATGGGCATGAAGGACGCCTTTAACGCAGCTGCAGACTTTTCCGGCATAGACGGTACACGCGCCCTTGTTATCTCCGAGGTCATACATAAGGCATTCGTGTCGGTGAATGAGGCAGGGACAGAGGCGGCTGCTGCAACTGCTGTAATCTTTAGTTTTGGTGCGGCTCCTTCAAATCCGATCGAACTTACGCTGGACCACCCATTCATCTTCTTGATCCGGGACATAGAGACAGGTGCCATCCTGTTTGTAGGACGTGTTTTAAACCCTGGCCAATGAACTACTATTTGAAATATCCTTGACAGCTATTGATTTCATGTTAATTTCTGGTTTCGTTGTTTTTTTAGTTAATCTTGGAGGAAGTTATGTACGCTGTTATTAAGACAGGCGGAAAACAATATAAGATTTGTCCGGGGGAAGTGCTCAGGGTGGAAAAGCTCGATGCTGAAGCAGGTTCGGAGGTCGAGATACCCGAAGTGCTGATGGTAGTCGACAATACTCAAACTAAAATCGGCAGGCCTATAGTGGAAGCTGCCACAGTACGGGCTCAGATTTTGGGGCACGGTCGTGGTAAAAAAATAGTTGTTATGAAGAAAAAAAGGCGCAAGGGCTATAAGGTCAAGCGCGGGCACAGACAACCTTTTACTACCCTTGAGATTAAAGAGATCAGTGTCTAGGGAGATTTAATTATGGCACACAAAAAGGCCGGTGGCAGTTCACGCAATGGCCGCGACAGTAAAGGCCAGCGCAGAGGTGTAAAACGTTTTGGCGGCCAGATCGTAAAGGCCGGAAACATCCTGGTCCGTCAGTTGGGAACCAAGTTTCATCCAGGACGAAATGTGGGCATGGGTAGGGATTATACTTTGTTTGCCAAAGCAGACGGGGTCGTGAAGTTCGAAATAGTGCGAAATCGAAAGCGAGCCAGCGTTTACCCTATGCAGAGCACCGCCTCCTGATCCCTCCATCCACAGATAAATCTGACCCCAACACCCTGATCTGTCGGGCGACAGAGTTCTGTCGTCGAAATCCGTTCACACTCCCTTGCAGGGAGTGAATAATTACCAATTTTATTGTAGATGTTGATGGCCTAGTATTTATGGACTTTGTTGATCAGGCCAAAATATACGTCAAGGCTGGAGATGGAGGAGCCGGGTGTGTAAGCTTTCGGCGGGAACGTTTTGTCCCCAGGGGAGGGCCTGACGGCGGGGACGGAGGCCGCGGGGGAGATGTCATCCTCAAGGTGAATACCGGGCTTAATACATTGCTTTCTTTTCGCAGGAAGCGTCACTTCAAGGCAGGAAAAGGTCAGGCAGGAAAAGGAAAAAACCAGCAAGGCAAAAGCGGTTCAGATATTGTAATAGAAGTACCCCCAGGTACTGTAGTAAAGGATTCTGAGGGCGTATTTGTGCTGGCAGACCTCACGGATCCGGTAGCGAACTGGGTTACTGCCAAAGGAGGGCTCGGCGGGAAAGGAAACGCCCGTTTCGTGTCTTCAACACGTCAGGCACCACGCAATGCCCAGCCCGGCTTGCCTGGGGATGAGCGATGGCTGCTTCTTGAACTGAAGCTTATTGGTGATGTAGGTCTCATAGGGCTTCCCAATTCAGGGAAGTCAACCCTGCTCGCTAAAATATCCGCGGCAAGGCCCAAAATAGCAGATTATCCCTTTACTACCCTTGTGCCGAATCTGGGTGTGGTAGAACTCTCTGATGACAGAACCATGGTAGTAGCTGACATACCGGGTCTTATTGAGGGGGCCCATAAAGGCGTCGGCATGGGCCTTGATTTCTTGAGGCATATTGAGAGGACCAAGGTCCTGCTGTATGTTTTGGATGCCTCTCAAGGGAAAGAGTCGGTCCTGCGCAGCTATCAGACTATTAGGGAGGAAATAAAAAAATACCATGCACCTCTTATTGAAAAGCCCCAGGCAATAGCCTTGAATAAGATAGATATTACAGATGATGGCGATAGGGAGGAAGCCAAAGAGATCCTGGCTGAAGAAGGCCACAAGATCCATACTATTTCAGCCCTTACCGGATTTGGAATATCTTCGCTTATGGAGGATATGTATCGGATAGTGAATTTTGGAATTGATGATTAGTGATGGAAATTCCTATACTATTAAACATGCAGGAACTGGAAAATAATTTAATAAATGGAAACCATGTCTCAGATACAGGGCCGTAAATTTTTACAATCTGTACGCAGGGTTGTAATCAAGGTGGGAAGCGCTGTCCTCACTGACGAAAATGGCCTTGATGATCAAGTAATAGCCGGCCTTTGCGCCCAGGTTGCCTCACTTCGCAAGGAAGATCGGGAGGTTACCATTGTCTCTTCAGGGGCCATAGCTGCCGGCATGGGGAAAATGCTTGAGCTTCAGGCACCTAAAACCATTCCTGAGAAACAGGCAATGGCCGCAGTCGGGCAGGGGCGTCTCATTCAGGCCTATGAGGATGCCTTTAAAAATCACGATATTCACGTAGCTCAGATTTTGCTTACCAGGGAAGGACTGGTTTCAAGATATCGCTATCTTAATGCAAAAAATACCTTAAGGACCTTGTTGCAGTGGGGCATTATCCCAATTATCAATGAAAATGATACTGTAGCCATAGAGGAGCTTCAGTTCACTGATAATGACGCCCTGGCCGTGCTGATTGTGAATTTGGTGGAGGCAGAGGTCCTTATATGCCTGAGTGATGTGGATGGGCTTTATGACAGAGATCCAAGAGAGAAGGCAGATGCACGGCATATTCCAGAGGTCTCTAAGGTAGATAAATCAATAACTGATCTTGCCAGTGATTACCTTGGAAGGGCCGGCCGCGGAGGTATGAAGTCTAAATTGGAGGCAGCCCAAATGGTGACTGCTTGCGGTGTTCCTATGGTGGTTGCCAAAGGAAGGACTGACCGGATATTGACGCGGCTCTTTGCAGGAGAAGACCTGGGTACGTTATTTTGCGCAAGTAAGAGAAGGATACACGGGCGAAAGCCATGGATCGTATTTGCACTTGCCCGAGAAGGTACTCTTGAAATCGATCAGGGAGCAGTCAAGGCAATGATGGATAATGGTAAGAGCCTTTTGCCTGTCGGGATTAGGGCAGTTCGGGACGATTTTGAGGCCGGGGCCTGTGTGGTGTGTTGTGACGGCTCGGGGAAAGAGATCGCTGTTGGGCTCAGCAACTACAATTCCCGGGACATTCGCAAGATTTGTGGTTGTCAGACAGGTGAAATATATGACATAATCGGTCATCAAGGAACGAGTGAGGTCATACACAGGGATAATATGGTGATTTTATCATGAGCGAAATACAGACTTTGATAGCAAAAATGGCAATAGAGGCGAAAAAGGCAGCCAGGGAAGTAGCAAAGCTCTCGACTACTGTAAAAAACGACGTTTTGTTGAGGACTGCGGAACGAATAATAGAGGCCCGGGAAAAGCTGCATGAGGAGAACGAAAAAGACCTTATAAAGGCAAAAAATAAAGGTGTCACTTCTGCCTTTATGGATCGGCTAAAACTGTCGGATAAGGTTATTGATTCCATGGCTGAGGGACTTCGGGACGTGGTGGCCCTTCCTGATCCTGTGGGCGAGATTCCAAAGATGTGGAAGAGACCCAACGGCCTCACAGTGGGCAGGGTTCGAATACCCCTGGGTGTAATCGGAATGATTTATGAGTCCAGACCGAATGTCACCATAGATGCAGCGGGCCTGTGCCTCAAGACAGGAAATGCAATAATTCTTAAAGGCGGATCGGACGCCCTTTATTCCAACCTGGCCCTAGCCTCCATACTACAGGATGTGCTGAAAGAGTTTTCAGTACCCGGAGAGGCGGTGCAGGTAGTCTCAACTACTGACAGGGCGGCAGTCACAGAGCTTCTGAAAAGGGAAGAGGAAATAGATGTCATAATCCCAAGAGGAGGTGAAGGCCTTATCCGTTTTGTGGCGGAGCATTCCCGCATCCCCGTGCTGAAGCACTACAAGGGCGTATGTCATGTCTATGTTGACAAGTGGGCCGACCTGAACATGGCCAAAGAGGTCTGTTTTAATTCCAAGGTGCATAGGCCCGGGGTCTGTAATGCCATGGAAGGTATGCTTGTACACAGAGATATTGCAGATAAGTTTTTGCCCTTAATGGCTGAGTCATTCAAGGATGCCGGTGTGGAACTCAGGGGATGTGAGCGCACCTGCGGATTGGTACCCTTTGCCAAAGTGGCTACTGATGAGGACTGGGGAAAGGAGTTTTTGGACCTGGTTCTGGCTGTAAAGGTGGTTGATAGCATGGATGAGGCCATGGACTATATTGCCCATTATGGATCAAATCACACTGATGCCATAGTCACAAGGGATTACGCAAGGGCGAGGAGGTTTCTGTCAGAGGTGGATGCCTCTCTGGTTATCATCAATGCCTCAACCCGCTTTAATGACGGCGGAGAGCTAGGCCTTGGAGCAGAGATAGGAATCAGCACCTCCAAGCTGCATGCCTATGGCCCGATGGGGCTTGAGGAACTCACTACCACGAAATTTATAGCCTTTGGTGATGGCCAGATAAGGAGCTAGTTTGCGCATAGGTCTGTTAGGAGGCACGCTGGACCCCGTCCACTTTGGCCATCTCAGGTCGGCTGAGGAGATCAGGGAGGCCCTGGAACTGGATGAAATCTGGTTTATGCCTGCTGCCCTGCCGCCACATAAGGGATCACCAACCCTTACACCCTTTGCCCATCGTCTTGCCATGGTGGAGCTGGCAGTGGCTTCTATGGACTATTTCAAGGCTACAGCCATTGAAGACGAACGTCCCGGGCCGTCCTATTCCATTGACACCTTAAAGGAGCTTGGAGAAAGATATAAAGATAAGGCGGAGTTTTTCTTTATTCTGGGAAGTGACGCTTTTCTCGATATTGAGACATGGAAGGATTATGGCAGCCTCACAGACCATGGCTCTCTGGTAATAATGAGACGTGGTCATGAAGACTCGTCAGGGTTGAAGGAGGTCATATCCCGGGCGTTTCCAGATCATCGTATCCAAGAGGAAAAGGACATTTTTATTGCCCATGATAAAGGTGCTATCTACCTTTATTCAGTAACTCACCTTGCCATATCAGGGACTGATATACGGCGCAGGACAAGATCCGGTCTTTCTGTGCGTTTTCTTGTCCCTGAAGAAGTCAGGAAATATATGGAAAAAAATAGCTTATATGCTGAGTCGACAGGCGACCCCTCACCATCTTTAGAGGATAAAGAATCCAAAGTCGCATCTTTAGAGGAACCGGTTCAACAAATAGTTTCGGAAATCCTGGAAAACAAAGGGGAACAGGTTGTAATCCTGGACATGAGAGGTCTTTCTTCCCTTGCTGATTTTTTTATAATTTCCCATGGACGATCCACCCGGCATGTCCAGGGCATTGCAAACAAGATGCGCAAGAACCTTCGCAAGAAAGGTATCAAGTGCAAGGGAGTTGAAGGGGAACAAGAGGGCAAGTGGATATTGATGGACTATGGAGACGTTATTGTACACCTGTTTTACGAGCCCATAAGGGATTTTTACGACCTGGAAGGACTATGGAGCGAGGTTCCGAGAATCACATTTTAGGAGGTTTTGCGGTACAATCATCCTATATGAAAGATCTGATCTGTGAGTTCAAGGCCATCAGTAAGGACTATTCCGTACGGCATAGTTTTTTTGCCTCAAATTCGTACAGGATTAAGGCTTTGGACAGGGTTAATCTATCTGTTAAGCAAGGTGAGATTTTAGGACTCGTGGGAGAAAGCGGCTGTGGTAAATCCACACTGGCCAAAATAGCATTAGGGCTTGAATCTCCTACAAAAGGACAGGTTTTCTTTTCCGGATATGACATTGCTGGTTTTGATAAAACCAGGCTGAAAAATTTCCGGCGTCAGGCACAGATGGTTTTCCAGGACCCCTTTTCCTCCTTAAATCCCAAAAAGACGGTCTTTAAGATACTGAGCGAACCTTTAAAAATACACAGGCTGTGTCACAAAAACCATTATAAAGAGCGTGTGTCAGAACTTTTGCAAGAAGTCGGCCTGAACGAACAGATCATGAGCTGCTATCCACATGAGTTCAGCGGAGGCCAGCGTCAGCGTATTGGTTTGGCCCGGGCCCTTGCCACAACTCCGGAGATGATAGTTGCGGATGAGCCGACATCTGCTCTCGATGTCTCTATACAGGCCCAGATCATAAATCTGCTCCTTGACCTTCAGGAAAGGCATAAACTCTCTTTTCTGTTTATCTCACATGACCTTCCTGTGATACAGTTTGTGAGCCATCGTGTAGCTGTTATGTACAAAGGTCAGCTCATGGAATTGATGCCCAAAAATGCATTTCTGCAATCACCAAATCACCAAATCACCAAATCACCAAATTCCCATCATCCTTATACGTCGCTTCTTCTGAGTGCTGTTCCTGTGCCGGATCCAAAAATGGGCGTGGAGGCAAAAAAAAAGGATCATGGATTAACACATAATTATAAAAATGATAGATATCAAAAGGGATGCGCATTTGCCCCCCGGTGCAGTCTGGCTACAGACAGGTGCGGCGCAGAACGTCCTTTCTGGACGGAAGTTGCTAAGGATCATTTTATAGCGTGTCACCTTATAACCTGAATTGAGCGATTAGCTGTTAGCCGTTAGCTATTAGGTAAAAACTTTGTATAAAAACGGACTGCTAAGCTAAGGGCTAACAGCTAAAGGCTAACAGCTCAAATTAGATATAAATAAAAAGGGAGTAACCAAGTCAAAATGGACATAGAAGATACTATTACAGATCTACTTGAGATAGATGACCAGGAGCCTATAGAAATACCTGAAGAGCTTCCTCTGATGCCGGTAAGGGATGTGATAGTCTTTCCTTCAATGATTATTCCCCTTTTCATTGGGAGAGAAGCCTCTGTGGCCGCAATAAACGAGGCCCTGGCCTCTGACAGACTGATTTTTCTGGTTACACAGAAGGACGCCTCAGAAGAGAATCCATCCAAGGATGGATTATATAAGACAGGCGTTGTGGCCATGATAATGAGGACCCTTCAGCTTCCTGACGGGCGTCTCAAAGTCCTTGGTCAGGCCCTTGTAAAAGGAATTATACAGGAATTCCTGCAGGACAAACCTTGCTTTAGAGTCCGCATAGAGACTGTCAAGGAAGAAGAGCCTGCCGAGATATCCGTAGATGTAGAGGCCCTTATTCGAAATGTAAGAGACCAGGCAGAAAAATTGTTTAATCTTAAAGGTGTCTTTACTCCTGAGATGGGAGCCATTTTAAAGGGCGTTGAGGAACCAGGCAGGTTGGCAGATATCGTGGCATCCAATCTTAACTTGAAATCTGCTGAGGCACAGCGTTTGCTCGAAATGACAGATCCCTTGGCGCGTTTAAAGGAAGTAAATAACCTGCTTACTAGGGAGCTTGAGGTCTCCACAGTGCAGGCCAAAATCCAGTCTGAGGCCAAGGAGGAAATGACCAAGACCCAGAGAGAATATTTTCTCCGGGAGCAGTTGATGGCCATAAGACGTGAGCTAGGCGAAATCGACGAAAAATCTGAGGAATTGGCAGAGTTGAGAAAAAAGGTCCGCAAGGCCAGGATGCCCAAGGAGGCCGAGAAGGAAACCCTTAAACAAATCCAGAGGCTTGAGTCTATGCACCCCGAAGCCTCTGAGGCGTCTATGGTGAGGACATATGTCGACTGGCTGGTCGAGGTCCCATGGTCAAAGAGCACAAAGGACAAACTGGACGTGCGTAGGGCACAGAAGATCCTGGATGAGGATCACTATGACCTGGAAAAGGTTAAGGAGCGCATAGTTGAATACATCGCTGTCCGGAAGCTTAACCCTTCCGCAAAGGGGCCGATTCTGTGCTTTATAGGTCCACCAGGGGTCGGCAAGACCTCTCTGGGCCGTTCTGTAGCCCGAACCATTGGGAAAAAGTTTATCAGGATATCTCTGGGTGGTGTCAGGGATGAGGCAGAGATCCGGGGTCACCGAAGGACATATATTGGCGCCCTGCCGGGAAGAATCATCCAGGGACTTAAAAGGGCAGGGAGTAACAATCCTGTCTTCATGATGGATGAGATAGACAAGATAGGGGCTGATTTTCGAGGGGACCCGGCTGCTGCCCTTCTGGAGGTCCTCGATCCTGAGCAAAACAATACATTCACTGATCATTACCTGGATCTGCCCTTTGATCTTTCAAAAGTAATGTTTATCCTTACTGCCAATGTATCTGATACGATTCCATCCGCCCTTTTTGATCGACTGGAGGTAATCCGGCTATCCGGCTATACCAGTGAAGAGAAAAAGGCCATTGCAAAGAAATATCTGATACCCAGACAGCTCAAGGAACACGGGCTTTCGGAAAAAGTCCTGAAGATTTCAGATGCCGCGCTTGTAAAAATAATTTCAGATTATACCCAGGAGGCAGGACTCCGGGAACTTGAGAGGCAGATCGGCGCAATTTGCAGAAAGGTGGCAAGGCGGATTGCCGAGGGAGAGAAGGGAGCTTTTAAAATCACTGGTGCCAATATCAAACACTGTCTTGGTATCCCGAAGTATGAGACAGATCTGGAAAAGGAAGAGAGCCAAGTAGGGGTTGTAACAGGGCTTGCATGGACCCCTTCTGGAGGAGAGATCCTTCGAGTTGAGGCCAGCATCATGAAGGGTAAAGGGAAACTTACTTTGACAGGACTTATGGGAGAGGTCATGAAGGAGTCGGCCCAAGCCGCCTTAAGTTACGCAAGGTCCAGGGCCGAAGAGCTTGGTATTGACCCGGATGTCTTTGAGGAAAAGGACATACACGTCCATGTGCCGGCCGGGGCCATACCCAAGGACGGCCCTTCCGCAGGTATAACCCTTACCACAGCTCTTGTCTCTGCCCTAGTGCATAGGCCGGTCAATAAGGATGTGGTTATGACCGGGGAGATAACCTTGCGTGGCCGGGTCCTTCCTATTGGAGGAATCAAGGAAAAGGCCCTGGCAGCACTGAGGGCCGGCATCTACACTATTATAATCCCCGAGCAAAACCTGATGGACCTGGAAGAGATACCGGCAAATATCCGAAGGCAGCTCGATTTCAAGCCGGTTCGTCATATGGACGAGGTGCTGGATATTGCCATTGGTCCCCGGCCTTGGGCAGATAAGGAAAAACACGATGCGCATAAAGATTAATCGCGATCGCCTGGCTGATACCTTCAGGCAACTTGTCTCGATGGATAGTCCTTCAAGAGAGGAAGGGGCTGTTGCAGGCTGGATCAAGAGGACCCTGAAAGAAGAAATAGGAGCAGAGGTAATAGAAGATCAATCACGTGATCAGACAGGCTCTGAAAGCGGCAACATCATTGCCCGCATCCCGGGGACAGAAAAGATAGTCCCGCTCTTTTTTAATGCCCACATGGACACTGTGGAGCCTGGAAGAGGGATCAAAATCATCTTTAATGACGGGATTTTCCGGAGCGATGGGACCACAGTCCTGGGTGCTGATGATAAGGCGGCTATAGCCATACTTGTTGAGACGGCAAGGTTATTAAAAGAGCACAGGGTCTCTCACGGTCCTATTGAATTTCTATTTACTGTATGTGAGGAAATAGGCCTGCTTGGAGCCAAGTCACTGGACCCTGCTCTGCTTGAGGCCAAGGCTGGATATGCTCTCGATTCAAGTGATCCGGAGGTTTTAATAAATCAAGCCCCTTGTGCCATTCGTTTCAAGGTCAGGGTTGTTGGCAAGGCCGCCCATGCAGGTCTCCACCCCGAGCTGGGAATAAATGCCATACAGGTTGCAGCCAGAGCCTTGGCAGAAGTACCTCTGGGCCGCATTGATGAATATACTACTGCTAATGTCGGATTGATACATGGTGGCAAGGCCACTAACATAGTACCTGAAGAAGTGGAGCTGGAAGGCGAGGTCCGTAGCCACAATCCTGAGAAATTACGGGAAGTCCAGGACCAGATCCTTGAGACTTTTCACAGGATAGCCCTGGATTTTAAGCCGGTGGAAAATTCCGGGCTACCCTTGATTAAGACAGAGATTATCGACGACTATCCCCTGATGTCGGTCTCTGAAGGACATCCCCTGATTACCACTGCTGTGAAAGCGGCAAAGGGACTTGGAAGAAAGCTCAGGCTGGATATGACCGGGGGAGGAAGCGATGCCAACATCTTCAACGCCAAAGGCCTTGCTACAGTGGTTATGGGAATCGGCATGCAGAATGTCCACACCACCTCAGAACATATCCGCCTGGATGACATGGTGGCTGCTGCAGAGTTAGTACTGAAGATAATAAGGAAGTGGGGGATGAGTGACGGGCGCTAAGTTGTTTTTGCACCGAATAGACTAATGAACATCGAACATCCAACATCCAACATCGAATGCTGAATGGGGAAAAAGAACTTTATAAGCTTGGCATCTCATTAAAGGAACTTAGGGAGACCCAGAGATGGTTAAAACTCATTCACGTGTACCGGTGAATGTTCGGTATTGGATATTAGTTTTTCATTCGACGTTGGACGTTCGATGTTCGATGTTGGACGTTCATCTTTAGTTGGTATTACAAAGTATTTATTTTCTCCTTAAACTCCTGTCTGCACTTGTCGCTGCAAAAGTAGTAGGTCTTTCCTTGCCGATTAAGGGGCAAAGCATCCCTTTTAGGACAATAGACGCCGCATACCGGATCCTGTACCAGCTCGTCTGTTATGGGGGGTGGCTGCTCACCGGCCCGTTTTGAACCGGTTTTCAAAACCTTTCGCGATCTGATGCCTTTCAAAAAGCCCTTTATAGCATAGCAGAGTGCCAGGAAAAGGGCGAAGAACAAGATAAAGCGCACCATGGGCTAGTAGCTCTCCTGTGTTTCTTGTATGTTCAATTTACGGATTTCCGGGCTGTCTTCAGGAAGTCCGGCCAGGAGCTCCGAAACGGTTTTACTCCATGGTGCAAGTAAAAGATTTGGAGCAAGCTCAGCCCACGGGGCCAGTACGAACCGCCTGGTGGAAAGACGCGGATGGGGGACGTGGATTTGGTGATTTGGTGATTTGGTGATTTGGTGATTGGACGTTTGGATATGCACTCCTTCCATGAAGAGCAAATCCAGGTCAATGGGCCTGTCTTCTGTTCCCAAGCGGTCTCGACCCATGGCCTTTTCAATTGTCAGCAGGTTGGAAAGTAAGTCTTCCGGGCCAAAAGTTGTAATTATTTCTGCCACTGCATTTATGAACCATTGGGATGTATTTATGTCCACAGGCTCGGTCTCATACCATTGTGAGCAGCGCAACACCTCTATTTCGGGATGGGTGGACAAAAGACCAAGGGCCTTAATACAATTTTCAATCCTATTCCCAAGATTGGCTCCCAGGCCAATATAGGCCGTTTTCTCCAATTTCATTAAAGGATTTCCCTAAGCCTCTCGACGACTTCTTCCATACGTTCCTTTGATACAGTCAGTGCCATGCGCACATAACCCTCGCCAGAATTGCCAAAGCCGTTTCCTGGAGTGCACACTATCCCGGCCTTTTCAAGGAGTAGAGTGCTGAAATCCTGAGATGTATAACCCTTAGGAACCGGAGTCCAGACATAAAAGGTGGCTTTGGGAAAAGGGGTGTCAAGTCCCAGGTCTCGAAGGCCTGAGACCAGTATATCCCTGCGCTCGGAATATATTTCCCGCATTTCACGAACACAGGATTGGTCACTTTCAAGGGCTGCAATAGCAGCCTCTTGAATGGCCTCAAATTGTCCGGAGTCTACATTGGACTTTACCTGTGCCAGTGCACCGATCAGGTCTGTATTCCCCACGGCAAATCCTATGCGCCAGCCAGTCATGTTGTAGGTCTTTGACAGTGAATGAAATTCCAGCCCTATGTCCCTGGCACCTAGGGTATCGAGGAAGCTTGGAGCAATATATCCATCATATGTCATTTCGCTGTAAGCATTGTCGTGACACACGATAATGTTGTTTTCCTTTGCGAAGTCCACAACCCTGGCAAAGAACTCCGGCGGGGCCACTGCAGCAGTGGGATTATTCGGATAATTGATCCACAGGATTTTTGCCCTTTTCAAGATATCGCCCGGTATGGAATCAAGATCCGGCAGAAAGTCATTTTCATCAATTAACGGCAGATAGTAGGTCTCTCCGCCGGCAAATAATGTGCCGATATTATAAACAGGATACCCCGGCGTGGGGACCAGTACTACATCACCGGGCTCTACAAAGGCGAGAGGAAAATGCGCTATTGCCTCCTTTGATCCTATAAGGGCAACTACCTCGTTGACAGGATCAAAGGACAGGTCAAACCTCTTTTTGTACCAGCCGGCTGCCGCTTTCCGGAAGGCAAGCATACCGGAAGATGAGGGATAACTGTGATATCGCGCCTTTTGAACAGCAGCTATCATCCGTTCCACAATAAACTTGGGTGTGGGAAGATTCGGATCACCGATTCCCAAATCAATAACATCTACACCTTTCTTACGGGCCTCGGCCTTCATTCGGTCGAGCTCCACGAAAAGATATGGTGGGAGCTGTTGTAATCTCTTAGATTTTGTAAAAACCATGAAGAAGACCTCAATTCGTCATTCTTTAAGGAAAGAGGAAAAAAATAATTACTTGAGCCCCAACACATCCTGCATATCATAGAACCCGGCGGGCTGCTCGACGATCCAGAGGGCTGCCCTTACTGCTCCTTTTGCAAAGGTGTCCCGGCTTGATGCTTTATGAACTATCTCAATACGTTCACCTATGCCGCCGAAAAGCACTGTGTGCTCGCCGACTATGTCTCCAGCTCGAAGGGTCTGGATACCAATTTCCTTTTTGCTCCGCTCACCAATGAATCCATGCCTTTCAAATAAACCTACTTCGTCGAAATCCCTGCCGAGGGAAGCAGAAATGACCCTGCCCAACTGGAGGGCCGTGCCACTTGGGGCATCTTTTTTCATTCTGTGATGTGCCTCTACAATTTCAACATCATAGTCATCACCAAGGACCTTGGCTGCGGTGTCAACCAGCTTATAGAGGAGATTAATCCCTACACTCATATTGGGCGCGAGTACACAGGGGAAATCCTTTGCCAGTTGTCCTATTTCGTCAAGCTCATTCTTTGCCAACCCAGTGGTACCTATAACTATTGGTCTTTTGTGAGACGCCGCGATGCGGGAGTGCTTCAGGCTGGCTTCGCTAATAGTGAAATCTATGACGACATCTCCCTGATCTATCACGGAATCAAGGCTGTCTGCCACGGTCACTCCCAACGATTCGAGTCCCGCAGCCGCCCCGGCATCCTGCCCGACAGCAGAGCTGCCCGGATGTTCAAATGCCGCGCTCAGAGTGATGCCTTCAGTCTTATGAATCATATTTATGATGCGACCGCCCATACGGCCACCTGCACCGGCTACTATAGCTCGAACCATGTTCCCTCCTAACGCCCTTCGGGCGGATTTAGAAAATTCCTATCCTATGAGCTTAACAGTTTATCTTACTTGATCAGTTTGATGTCTTTCAGAACCCCTTTTAGCCGCTTTTTATTGGCCTCACTCATTGAGGCCAAGGGAAGACGAACTTCATCTGTTGGTATCTTGCCCATCATTGCAAGGGCGGTCTTGGCCGGAACGGGATTTGTCTCATAGAAAAGGGCATCAAACAGCGGATAAAGCTTTAGATGTAACTGACGTGCCTTTGTGAGGTCACCCTTTTCAAATGCATTAATCATAGCAGCCATTTCCTTTGGCACTACGTTTGATGCAACCGAGATGACACCCTTGCCTCCAATGGCCATGATGGGAAAGGCAGTAAAATCGTCTCCTGAGAGCACTATGAAGTTTTTAGGACACAACCTGATTACATCTGTTACTTGCTTCAGGCTGCCAGTAGCCTCCTTTATTCCGATAACGTATCTGCTTTTAGCACAGCGTGCCACTGTTTCGGGAAGCATGTTCACCCCTGTACGTCCGGGTACGTTATAAAGGACCATGGGAAACTTGCATTCATCCGCTACAGCCATAAAGTGCTGATATAATCCTTCTTGGCTGGGTTTGTTGTAATAGGGTGTAATCACCAGGGCCGCATCTGCACCGGCATTCTTCGCATGCTTTGTGAGCATGATGGTCTCTGCAGTGGAGTTGGAGCCTGTCCCTGCGATCACCGGTACGCGTCCCATAGCGGTCTCTATGGTGATCTCCACTACTCTCATGTGCTCTTCGTGGCTGAGGGTCGCCGACTCACCAGTAGTGCCGCAGGGTACTATACAATGGGTCCCCGCCTTTATGTTCCATTCTATAAGGGCCTTGAGGGCTTCCTCATCCAGTTTCCCGTCCTTAAAGGGGGTTACTATGGCAACAATGGCCCCGCCGATCTGTTTTTTTTGTCCCTTGCCCGCATTCCCTTCCTTTTTGCTTGCCTTGGTTTTAATCGCCATAATGATTACCCTCCACTAGTGTGACTTTTTAGAAATTTTCCTTTTAGAAAAGCATCTATTGTTCGATATATAGATTATTAAAGGTTTTATGTCCTGAGGGCAAGTGCTGTTAAAGATAATTGAAGAATTTAGGAATTTAGGAATTGAAGGTATTTACTGGACAGTCTAAAATTCCTTTAATAATTTGAAATTATAGGAAATGGAAAACTGACTGCGTCATTCCGGCGAAAGTCGGAATCCAGTGTCTTTTCAAAAGGTTCCGCGATCTGGATGCCGGATCAAGTCCGGCATGACGAGAGAACTTTGGACTATCGAGTGAATAAAAAAAGACTTCTGATTATTGAAGATGAGATTTCCGTGGCCAAGCAGCTTAAGTGGGGCCTTGGAAAGGAATATGAAATAACCATTGTTTCTGAAGCAGATGAGGCCAGGCCACTGCTGACCTCCGACGCCTTTCCGGTAGTGACTCTGGATCTTGGCCTGCCACCATATCCGGACACCCCTCAGCAGGGTTTTAAGCTCCTGGAAGAGATATCTTCTCTTGCCCCTTATACCAAAGTGATTGTTATTACCGGCAATGCCGAAGAGGAAAACGCGGTCCATGCCATTGCCCTTGGTGCGGCCGATTTCTGCGCCAAACCCATCGATTTGAAGATATTAAATATTATCCTTTCCCGCACTTTCAGAATCTATGAGCTGGAAGAGGCCAACCGCCGGCTGCAACGGCAAACCAGTCAAACCGGCTCTTTCTGTGGCATGCTCGCTGTCTCCCCGGGCATGGGCAAGTTGTTTGAGCGCATCAGACAGGTAAGTGAAACCGATTACCCGGTCCTCATAGCCGGAGATAGCGGTACCGGTAAGGAGATGGCAGCCCGGGCGATCCATAGCCTGAGCCAAAGGGCCCAAAAGCCATTGGTGATCATTAACTGCGGGGCGATCCCTGAAAATCTGCTTGAAAGCGAGCTTTTTGGCCACGAAAGGGGCGCATTTACCGGGGCGGCAGGTCGTAAGATCGGCAAATTTGAGCAGGCTAACGATGGGACGATCTTTCTCGACGAGATCGGTGAACTGCCTCTTGCCCTCCAAGTGAAAATATTGCGGTTTCTCCAGGAGGGTACTGTCGAACGGCTGGGCGGAACAAAGACAATTACATTGGATGCCCGCATCATTGCAGCCACCAATAGCAATTTGGAGGATGCAGTCAAGCAAGGGAGTTTCCGTGAAGACCTTTTCCACCGCCTAAATGTCGTTCCTTTATGGATCCCCGGTTTGAAGGAAAGGGGTGAAGATATCCTGCTCCTGGCCCATCATTTTCTTCAGGAAGAGACTCATAAGCTGCAGCGGGGGCAGGTAACACTTTCGCCGGCAGCTATTGCCGCCCTGACTGCATATACCTGGCCTGGCAATGTCAGAGAGCTCCAAAACCGCATCTACAGGGCACTGAGCACTAATACTGGCCGAGTCATTGACCCCACAGACCTGGGGCTGGAAGACGCTACTTTAGAACAGGAGAAACAAAAACTGCCCACACTGAAAGCGGCCCGGGAAACAGCGGAGATCAATACTATCCGCAGGGCCTTGGCACTCACCGGCAACAATATCAGCCATGCAGCCAGACTGCTCGATACCAGCCGGCCCACCCTGCATGACCTCCTTAAAAAGCATGGGATAAGTACATGACAGAAAGGCTGAGATCAGCCTTTCTATCCATCTCTCCAGAGTTTGTCGGAAGCGATAGAACTTATTTTCCAGGACAGGTGTGAGGATGGTCTGCAAGGCCAAAAGAGGCAATCTCTTTTGGCCTAAGCAGTGGGCTGCTGGACCTCTATTTTCCGACAGCTATCTTTAGATATTGCTAAAACAGGACCTGGAAATGCGTAACAAGGATATCATTGTCGATGTCCTCGCCGTGCATCTCCTCCCTGAACGAGTAATTGAGCTGCCATTTGATATTTTGCCCGTGAATAAACCAATTGTACCCCACGGTATACCAACGGCAGTCTAAAGAATTGTCAACATCCACATTCGGATCAAACTCATCGTATCGCGCAGTGAGCTGGAATTTGTCCGTGAGGTCTATCTGTGTCTGTATTCCGTAACCGTATTGACGTTTGGACTCATCGCCATCTTGCGTTATGTATTCGAACTGCAGGTGTACCGGCTTCCAGTCGAATGCGCAATTAAAATCCCAAAGCTGCAAGTTATTCGCAACCTTGTGGTCAGCTATAGGATATTTATAATAGCCATCAACAAGGTCTTCTTCCGCCTTGCCAAGAACAGTGGTTTCGTAATCATAGCCCGTCTGATCGTAGGCATAGCTTGTGCCCAAAATAAAGTGTGGCGATGGTCGCCAAAGGAACATGCCGGAAACCATAAAATTTTCGTTATCATTACGCATATGATTGAATGAGTTGCCGTTGTATAAACCGATTGCGTAAAAGAACGGCTTGTCGTGGATTTTTGCTCCATGGGTCCGCCCGTCCCATTCACCGTGTCTGGGTGACTCAAGGCTGATTCCGATTTCACGCTTTCGGGCGAGCTTGTCGATCACAAGGGGGCGTTCACATAGCGAAAGTTTCGGTCCGGCCGTAGTATATGATGGTGAAAAACGCGACTTAAACTGCCCAACCCTTACGTTGACAAAAGGATGCGCCTTATAGACAAAATATGCGTCCTGGAGTTTTACGCCAATGTCTTCCCTTTTAAGTTCATAATCCGGCGTTTCAGGATCTATCTTGTCTTCGTTTTGATCGCCGTCCGCACTAAGCTGTACATGGTATTTCCACCGATCATAAACGTCGCCGTACCAGCGGAGACGAACACGGCGTATAGAAAATCCGTCGAATTCAGAGTCATCAAATGCCTTCTGATGAGTCACTTTATCTAAATCGCCATTTTCAATTGAAGTGTATCGTGCCTGTACACGTCCCTTAAAGTTGATACTCATAGGTTTACGGGCGCTTTTAACAACAAACTCCTTTTCATTAGGAGACGGCTTCCACTCTTCATCGATTTCCTCTATCCGTCCCTCCCTTATCTTAACAATATCATCCTCAGTAACTATTCCTTTTTCAATAAGCACTTGAAGCAATTCCTCAGCCGTCAGCCCGGCAAAGCTGTTAATCACACCACCGAACAAAAAAAATACAAAAAAAACAACGCTGCACCATTTTTTCATAAGCTATTTCTCCTCCCTTTGTTTCCAACCCCTTGGGTCAGTTGTATGGCGTTAAGCATGGCTGGAACCGGAATCCGATCCTTGGGATGCATGAGGTTCCTTGACTAATTTTTGCATTGTAATCATCAATGAGTGGGGCAATTTAACGTGAGAGTTGTTTTGGGAAGTATCCGATAAAGATTGAACACTTTTACTTTTGAATTGTTTACATGTTCTGCCAGGTAAAAGGAATAAATCATGATATTCACATATACCTGCATCACCCCTGGATGATGAATAGAAAGAAGATAGTATAAGAATACCAGGGAATAATAATTCTAATTTTTTTGGATCATTATTGAAAAACTTACAATCATTACACGTTATTGTCTTATCGGACTTCTTCTTTGATAACATAAACATATTTAATTAAGCCTCAAATAATATAGTAATTTCGCAAGAAAAAATATATATTATTTTCAGAGATCACAAGAAATCGCAATTTTTCCCAAGTTAAAAAGGGCACCAGTATTTTTGTCTAGTTGATGCCATT
>JAGGRV010000320.1 GCA_021159445.1 Deltaproteobacteria bacterium
GATCACATAACCCGTTATGCTCGCTCCTCGCGCCTTGAATACAACAAAAAATCCTGTTAATTTTTGTTCAACTTATTTATCTCCCGTTCCTTAGCTTTGAAAAATCAAGATATTACATTAATTAATCTCTTAAACCTTCAGCTATGCTGATGGTCCTAGCTTTGCTATGCGGGTAAGTGGGAGTATTTTTTCACCGCCCGCTTCGCTCAAGACGCAAAGTTCGCAAAGAAAAGATATATTTTTTCTGCTGAGAGGGCAGAAAAGAATATGCTTACGCAAAAACCATAGCATAATCATTCAAAGCACATATATACCGACGAATAAAATTGTATAGTTGCCATAAGGCATTGTAGCTTTTGTTTTCCTTTCTTTCAAAGGAAAACAAAAAAGAAGTAAACTTGGCGTTCTTTGTGTCTTTGCGGTAAACAGTATTCATACAAAGACCCTTTTAGGGTCACCGTCCAAGCCACCCTTTTTAGGGGTGGTAATTGACTAGAAATAACACCCAATGGGTAAATGTTTGTAATAGCAAAACATACTGTAATCATTAAACTAATAACTAACAGCTAAAGGCTAATCGCTCAACCTAGGTTAGATTAAGAAAGGCCGGATGGTATAATTCCATGCCTCCATAATCCGGCTCGATATGAGGAGGATTTTGGTTGAATGTTACCATTTAGTCTATAAATAATAAAGGTAGGGGTCTCACGACTTGAAACTTGAAAAAGGAGAACATTATTTTATACTCAAAGGATATTTCAAAATTGAAAGGATGGCATACTTCATGGCACTTTTTCTGGTTCAGCACGGCAAAAGCCTGTCAAAAGATAAAGACCCCGAACAGGGTCTCTCAGAGGAAGGCATCTCAGAGATTGAGCAAATCGCAAAAGTCGCCAAGGGATACGGTGTCCACGTATCTCGCATTATACATAGCGGAAAGAAAAGGGCACGACAGACCGCGGATATCTTTGCATCTTCCTTGGAGCCTGGGGATGGTGTCCAGGGAAGCAGTGGATTGAAGCCGTTGGATGATGTGTCGGCCTTTGCTGGTAAAATAAACAGTGAAGACAATGTCATGCTTGTAGGTCATCTGCCATTTATGGAGAGGCTGACTTCTTACCTTATAACAGGATCAACTGATAAGCCGGTATTCAAGTTCCAGAACGGCGGCATTGTATGCATGGATACAGATCGGGATAGCCGGTTTTGGCTTATCATGTGGGCACTCATGCCTAAGATTGGGTAGAAAGTGCCGGATTGATTCCGCTGAAAACACCCCATCTGCGGCGTTGCATAAGAGCTGAAAGCCTGAAGCTGAAAGCGGTTAATTACGATAGCTCTCTTATCTTTGAGCTTTGAGCTGATTTCGCCATTCACACAAAACAATTTACACTGGCAAAATTGACATCCCTGCAATTGATCACTAATCTTTTAAAAAGGGCTGATGAAACCGGAAATCGATCAAATAATATCTTGTGATGAGGTAGCCAGGGCCACTGTTAATAATGCAAAAAAAGAGGCGGATGACTTGGTGGCTAAAGCGAAGCAAGATACCAACACTTTGCAATCCGAGCTTGAAGCAAGACTTGATGAAGTGAGAAAGAGCGAGATTGCCCCTATTCTTGAAGAAAGTCAGATACAGGCCCAGGAGACTATGGCACAGGCAGACAGATACATCCAGGGGCTTAAAGACCGGGTGGCCCTCAGGAAGGCCCGGATAGTCGAAGATTTTATTTCAGAGGCCCTGGGAGAGGCGTGGTCCCAAAAACGAGAATCGTAAAACAGCAATTATGATACTGGCCGCAGCCAGATATGCCTATCCAAATGCAAAAGTGAGGGCCCTTCGCAGCAGGCGGCTTACTGCCCAAGACCGCCACTTTCTTCTGGAGGCAAGAGATTTTTCTTCCTTTCTGGCATATCTTGCTACCACATCCTATGGTCCTGTGCTCCCAGACCTTGAAGATGGGGTATCTGATCCAGGGATACTGGAACGCCGACTGGCCCGGTCCCTTATGGAGGACTATGCCAAGGTTGCAAGGTCCTTGCGTGGGAAAAGGCAGCAAGAGCTGGTCCTTGCTCTCTTTTCACGTTTTGAGGCAGAAAATCTCAAGGTCCTCTTGCGCGCCATGTTTTCTGGACTTGAGAAACAGGCTGTTTCACACCTCCTTTATCCGCTGGGGAAACTGAGCGCCTTGCCGTGGGATGACCTCTGGGCATGTAACAATCCCGCAGAGATTGCAGATCTCCTGATCCGCAATCCTTTTGGACAGGCGCTTAGACATGCCATTCCCCAGTATAATGTCCAGGGGAGACTCTTTCCCCTGGAAATGGCCCTGGACCTATCCTGCTTTCAAAGACTAAGACAGGCCATCTTCGGCCTGAGGAGCAGATCTGACAGAAAAGCTGCGAAAAGGATCTTAGGACCTTATGTAGATATCCTAAACATCTCGTGGGTAATAAGACTCAAAATTCACTATGGGTTGAGCCATGAAGAGATAGTCAACTACAGTCTCCCCGGGGGTGATCTGCTCACACTCTCACACCTGCACCGGTTGGCACGGGCAGAGGACATCTCCTCGTTTCTGGAACAGATGCCGCGCTCCCTCCAAAAAGAGGTTCAAGAAGTCCATGAGTGGGATGATTTTCACCTGCATCTCGAGACGTGGTTTCTTCGTCTCCTTGCTCGATTCTTTATGGGGCCGCCGTTTCATATCGGCATAGAGATAGCCTTTCTTCTGGAAAAGGAAATGGAACTTACAAGTATTATTACTTTGCTTGAGGCAAAGGCACAGGGACTCTCCTCCGAGGAAGCTGAAAAGAGGCTTCCCGAGCAGCTTTCGATGGTTGCTTATGTTTAGACCTGTCAAGCTTACGAGGCTGACCATCCAGGCCCCTGAAGACCAGATCTCGGCAGTCATGGCTATCCTGGGAGACCTCCGCCTCCTTCATCTGATCAGGGTGGAAGAGACCCATCTTGGTCACCTGGGTTATGTAGCCCATATTGATACATCTCTCCTTGAACACTACGACAGCCTGCTTGCCAGGGCAAACAGGCTGCTGAGAGATCTGGGGCCAACAGATCCTTCTTCCGGCATCAGAAAGGTACCCCGGCCGGACAAGGCCGTCTTTCGTCTGGAGGAGGACCTTGCGCGCATAGAAACTGAGGCATTGGAACCCCTGGAGCGGAAAAAAAAGGCAAAAAATGCCATTTCTGAACATGAAGCCCTGATTGCCAGGTTACAGCTCCTGGAACCTGCAGGGATAGACCTTGACCGCCTGGATGACCTGAAATACGTGACATGGAGGGCCGGACTGATCCCTGAAGAGAATCTCAATAAGCTGGAACAGAGCCTTGTGGATACGCATCACACCCTCATCCCAATCGGCCGCAAGGAACGAAGGGCAGTCCTGCTGGCCATGTCTCTAAAAGAAGATGAAGAGGTGCTCTTACGGGCGCTTAAGAGCGCCTTCTGTGACCCTTTGGAGCTGCCTCCCGGGATTCATGGTACTATAGAAAAGGCACTGGATCGATTGTCCGATGAGCTGGAGCATTTAAAGACCGAGCTTGCCGGCCTTGATACCGAAGGGGCAGAGCTTACCCGGAAATACGGTACAAGGCTCAAATATCTGCGTGAGGAGATACTGCTTGCCCGGCAGCTCCTTAAGGCCCAGGCCAAATTTGGACAGATCGATCACACATATCTACTTACAGGGTGGATACCGGTCGCACTCTTTGAGGAACTAAAGAAGCGGATTATCAAGGCCACGTCCGGCAATGTCCTGGTGGATCAGGTGGACCCAAAGGACATAAAAGAAGTCCGGTCCGGTATCCTCAAGATACCCATACTTTTCAATAACCCCATGCTTATCCGCCCCTTTGAACGGTTGACCACCCTGTATGGCACCCCTTCCTATGAAGAGGTGGAGCCCACGGTCTTTCTTGCAGTGAGTTTCCTTCTCCTTTTCGGGATGATGTTCGGGGACATGGGGCACGGGGCCATACTCTGTGGTATAGGCTACTATGTATTCAGAAAGATGTACCGTTACATAGATTATGGAATTATACTCATGGAGTGTGGGGTGTCGTCCATGATATTCGGTCTCCTTTACGGTAGTGTTTTTGGTATGGAAAATCTTTTCCCAGCGCTCTGGATGCACCCAATGGATGAGATCAACCGCTTTATGGTGATGTCGGCCTTTCTTGGGATCGGTGTTATCAGCCTGGGACTGATCCTCAATCTTATAAACGTCATCCGTCAGCACCGTTACGGAGAGCTTCTGTCAACATCCGGTCTGGCAGGTGCCTTGCTTTACTGGCTTGGTGTGGGCCTTGTTGCGCGTTATCTCCTATCAGGAGGGCTTAGCCCCTTTGAAGTGATATTTGCCAAGGTGGCAGCAGGAGCGCTGATCATCCTGATGATCCTCCAGCGGCCGGTCAGGGCCGTGCTGGCACAGCGCCGCAAGGAGGAGAAATGGAGGCATCTCCCGCCAGGCTTTGGGGGCACTATTCTGGAATCATTTATAGAAGTACTTGATGACCTCCTGAGATACCTTGCCAACACTGTATCCTTTGTCCGTGTTGCGGCCTTTGCCCTCACCCACGCGGGCCTCTTTATAGCGGTATTTTCCCTGGCGGATATGGTAAGGGGCGTCCATGGCGGGGGACTCTTTTACTGGGTAACCTTGATAATCGGCAATGTGTTCATAATAGCCCTTGAAGGCATGGTAGTATCCATACAGACAATACGACTTGAGTACTATGAATTTTTCAGCAAGTTTTTCCGGGGAGGGGGAAAGCCTTTTCAGCCTCTCCTTGAAGAGGAATAAATTAGGAGGCATCTACCAATGAGGATTAAACGGCCTTTGTTGTGGATATCGGGTTGGTTTTTAACCTTACTTCCGTGCATTGTCTGGGCACAGGAAGCTGCCAAGGCAGGGGCATCCCCTGAGACAGCAAAATGGGGATATATCTCTGCTGCCCTAGCTGTTGGAGCATCCTCCCTCGGCGCAGGAATAGCCGTTGCATTGGTGGGATCTGCCGCAATGGGGGCTGTCAGTGAAAGGCCTGAGATGGCAGGCCGTGCCTTGATTTTCGTGGGCCTGGCAGAGGGAATAGCAATCTATGGACTTATTGTGGCTATCATGATCCTGGGGAAGCTATAGATTTCCATATATCCAATTTCACTGCGTTAGGAACGGGAGATAAATAAGTTGAACAAAAATTAATAGGATTTTTTGTTGTATTCAAGGCGCGAGGAGCGAGCATAACGGGTTATGTGATCGACGAGCAACGAAGAAGACGGCAAAAAAGACATTAATTTGTTCAAGTTATTTATTGTACGTTCCTTATCGGTCGTCGGAGTATTACAATACGCCTTCCTCCCTCTGGCCTTGTGAAATTGGATATCTGAAAATCTATTAAGATGGTGCTTAGAATATGCACATCCTGGTCATAGCAGATCATCTAACATGTATGGCCTTCTCCCTGGGAGGCATAGATACGCGAACGGTCAAGACCAGGGAGGATGCCGTGGCTGCCCTGGAGTCTGCACAGAACAGCCCTGACATCGGCCTGGTGTTGATCACTGAAAGGATAGCTGGCTCCGTTCGTTCAAAGGTGGATGAAATGGTTTTTAAACTCCATAAGCCCCTGGTGGTGGAGATCCCGGATACAGAGGGCCCTTTGCCGGGTCGACCATCCACAGGGGAACTTATGGTAAGCCTGATGGGACGCTAAGAAGGAGAAATGTCGTGCCGCTACCTGACCAGGTATCGCTGCTATGCAGGGCAATTAGAGAGAAGGGGCAAAAAGAGGCCGGAGAGATCCTCTCCCGGGCTAGGGAACAGGCAGATCGTATCTTACAGGAAGCCAGGGAGAATACACAGAGGGATCTCGAGGAGCGTGTGTCTCAAGAGCGCCAATCTGCATATCGGAATGCCCAACGGGTCGTAAGTGCTGCGGAGCTGAAGGCCGGGAAACAGGTGATGGTCACAAGGCAGACGCTCCTAAAGGAGGTATTCGAGGGAGCAGAAAAGAGGCTTTCAGCCCTCCGGGATGGACCGGAATACACCGATATATTGAGGCTTCTTGCGATCCATGCTGTTTCAAGCATACCCGAAGAACACTGCTGGATTCAGGTGAGAGTGAAAGATCAGGGCCTGTTCTCTCAAGACATGCTTATGGATCTATCAAAAGAGACGGGACAAACTGTAGAAATTCTCCCTGAGCCGGCGGACATCAACGGGGGATGCCTTGCCTTTAGCGCTAATAAAAAAGTCCTTGTTGATTTCTCCTTTGATGCCCTGCTTAAAAGGGCGGAGCCCAGACTCAAGGAGCTAATGGCAACAGAATTTTGTAACCGTTTACAGGGCACCGCATCTGCTTTGTTGCCGGGCACTTGAAGTACAGGGAGTACGTCTGCGTACCCGTACGCCTCGCATCTGCAGCACCCTGTAAACGGTTACAGTTCGGTGGGTTGCGGTAAAATGGGCGTTGTAATCCAGTGAACGGTTAAATGTAGTTAAATGTAGGTTGGGCAAAGCGAAGCGTGCCCAACAAAAAAGGTGAGCAATAGGATCGGTGAATCAGAAAAACCGCACATTAACCATGGAATCCACCGCACAGCAACCCCATATCACCATGATCAGCGGCCCTGTAGTGAAGGCCCGCCCTGCTCACAGGTTTTCAATGAACGAGATGGTGGAGGTCGGTGATGAACGGCTGGTGGGTGAAGTCATTGATCTTGACGAGGATCTTGCCACCATCCAGGTCTATGAAGACACAACCGGCCTGCGGCCCGGGGCGGATGTATATGCCAAGGGCCTCCCCCTGTATGTGGAACTCGGACCAGGACTTATAGGTGAAATTTTTGACGGGGTCCAGCGTCCCCTTGAAGTACTTCATGAAAAGTGGGGGGACTTTATACGCCGGGGAAAGACTGGAACAGCCCTCCCAAGGGACAGAGTATGGCAATTTACTCCATCTGTAAGGCCTGGTGCCATGGTCTCACCAGGCGAAATCCTGGGTGAAGTGCCGGAGTCACAGCTCATTACACACCGGATTCTGGTCCCTCCCGGTGTGCAGGGGACCCTGGAGCGTATTGTACCCGAAGGGGACTATACCCTTGATGACATCATTGCGGTAATCCGATCCACTTCTGATAAAATTCATGAACTCAAGCTCTTCCATAGATGGCCGGTAAGAAAAATCCGTCCATACCGGGAACGGCTGGTACCCTCTGAGCCCCTCATTACCGGGCAGAGGGTAATAGATACCTTCTTTCCCCTGGCGAGGGGCGGTACCGCGGGCATACCAGGGGGCTTTGGGACCGGGAAGACCGTCACCCAGCACCAGCTCTCCAAGTGGGCGGATGCGGACATCATAGTCTACATCGGCTGCGGAGAGCGAGGAAACGAGATGACAGGGGTCCTTGTGGACTTGCCTAAATTGCTGGATCCACGGACCCAGCACCCCCTCATAGAAAGGACCATTCTCATTGCCAACACTTCGGATATGCCTGTAGCTGCCAGGGAAGCCAGCATCTACACCGGAGTTACCATAGCGGAATATTATCGGGATATGGGATATGACGTTGCCCTTATGGCAGACTCCACTTCAAGGTGGGCCGAGGCCCTGAGGGAGATATCCGGCCGGCTGGAGGAGATGCCTGCTGAGGAAGGTTTTCCGGCCTATCTGGCAAGCAGGCTTGCCGCGTTCTACGAACGTGCGGGACAGGTGGTGTCTCTGGCGGGTAAAAAGGGCTCAGTGACCCTCATAGGTGCGGTTTCACCTCCGGGAGGAGACTTCTCTGAACCTGTAACCATGCACACCAAGCGCTTTGTCCAGTGCTTCTGGGCCCTTGATAAAGAGCTTGCAAGCGCCAGATACTTTCCTGCCATAAACTACCTTCAGAGCTATTCCGCCTATATCTCAGTGGTTGAGCCTTGGTGGACGGAGAAGGTGGGAAGCACCTGGAGGACCCTGAGGGAAAAGACCATCAACATCCTTCAGGAGGACTCAAGGCTGCAAAATATCGTAAAATTACTGGGAGAAGAGGCCCTGCCTGATGATCAGAAAAGGATTATCGAGGGGGCAAGGTTCATAAAGAACGACTTCCTGCAACAGAGCGCCTTTGATCCGGTGGATACCTATGCCGGGCCGGAAAAGCAGTTCCTCCTGCTTGATGTCATACTACACTTTATTGAACGTCTGGCCGATGTGGTAAAGGCCCGGATCCCTCTGTTCAGGGCCATGGAACCTCCTGTTGTAGCTGAAATCCACAGACTGAAGTTTACCCAGCGGGGTGATGACCCAGGCCCATTCAGGTCCATCAAGGAACAGATAGACAAGGAGATTAATGCCCTTCTCCATAGGCAGGATAGCTAGAGATATAGGCTGTTAGGCTGAAGGCTATTAGGGTGTAGGATAAAATAGAAATATGGAAACAGTTACGGGTCCTGCTATGAAAGGGGCCTTGGAATACATAGGCCTTGACAGGATAAGCGGCCCCCTGGTGGTGATAAGCGGCGTCAGAGGTGTCGGTTTTGGTGAGGTTGTGGAGGTCGTCCCTTCAGATGGCCAGTCCCGTCAGGGCAGGATACTCTCTATAAGCGAAGATGTTGCCGTGGTAGAGGTCTTTGAAGGGACCTCGGGCCTTGCCCAGCCTACCACCAGGGTGCGTTTCCTTGGAAGGCCCTTTGAAATAATTGTATCAAGGGAGGAGGTGCTGGGACGGATTTTTGATGGTTTGGGCCGGCCCCTTGATGGCGGGCCGGTCCCATTAAGGGGGGAAAGGCGGAACATAAACGGCCTGCCCATAAACCCGGTGGCTCGGGTCTACCCACAGGACTTCATACAGACAGGTATATCCGCCATAGACGGCATGAATACCCTCGTGAGGGGTCAGAAACTGCCCATTTTTTCCGGAAGCGGGTTGCCGCACAATGACCTTGCGGCCCAGATTGTGAGACAGGCAAGGCTCCTCACTGAGGATGAAGGGTTTGCGGTGATTTTCGGTGCCATGGGAGTACGCCATGACGAGGCAGAGACCTTCCGCCGCAGCTTTGAGGAGAGCGGGGTCCTTAAAAACGTGGCCATGTTTCTGAATCTGGCGGACGACCCGACAGTTGAAAGGCTCATAACTCCAAGGATCGCCCTCACTGTTGCAGAATACCTGGCCTTTGAAGAGAAAATGCATGTCCTGGTGATCCTGACTGACATGACAAACTACTGCGAGGCCCTGAGGGAGGTGGCCACCTCCAAGGGAGAGGTCCCGAGCCGCAAGGGCTATCCCGGATACCTTTACAGTGATCTTGCCTCTATCTATGAAAGGGCCGGTCGCATAATCGATAGACAGGGCTCTATTACTCAGATAGCCATTCTTACTATGCCGGATGATGACATCACTCATCCTATCCCTGATCTGACAGGGTATATCACCGAAGGCCAGATAGTCCTCGATCGTTCTCTGGCCCAGAGGGGCATTTATCCCCCGATAAACGTATTGCCCTCTCTTTCCAGGCTTATGAGCGATGGTATCGGTGAGGGAAGGACCAGGAAAGACCACGGGGACCTCGCAAGCCAGCTCTACGCTGCCTATGCCCGTGCACGGCAGGTACAGCGACTTGCATCCATCATAGGAGAAGAGGATCTTTCTGCAACCGACAAACTCTATCTTACTTTTGCAAGGGAGTTTCATGAGCGCTTTTTGCGGCAAGGGGCAGACGAAAACCGCACCATAACCCGGACACTGGAACTTGGGTGGGAGCTTGTGATGCTCCTTCCAGAGCAGGAACTCACCCGTTTAAAGCCGGAAGAGATTGAGCGATATGGTAGAATTAAGCGATTAGCTGTTAGCCATTAGCGTTTAGCTTTGAAAAATCATGGAACGTATCCAGATACCTGCAACTAAAAGTAACCTCATTCGCCTGAAGGAAGAGCTGGTCTTTGCCGAGGAGGGGCTTGAACTCCTGGACCAGAAAAAGGAGATCCTTATCAATCGTATAGGCCTCCTGGCATCAAAGGCGGATCAGGTACGAAAAGAAGTAAATCAACGCCTTCTCAGGACTTATGCCTTCCTCAAAGATGCCCTTTTGGAGAATGGCGAATCCTCGGTCCAGGCCACCGGGCTGGGAGTAAAGAGCGGGGAGAGCGTCGTGCTGAGGGAACGTAGTCTTATGGGAGTGGTGCTCCCCCTGGTCCGAATAGACCTTCCACCACACAAGCCGGGCTATGGGCTCTATGGAACAGGCAAGTCCATGGACGCCACATCCGAGGCCGTGCACAGGGCCATGGAGTTTGTGGCAGAGCTGGCGGAGCTGGAGGTAGGCATTGAGCGCCTCATGGCAGAGCTGAAGAAGACGCTTAAGCGGATAAATGCCCTGGCCCATATCTATGTCCCGACCTACCGGGCAACGATCAAGGCCATGGAAGAAACCCTTGAGGAGAAGGAGCGAGAGGCGCTTTTTCAGCTTAAACATATAATGAAGAAATCCCGAAAAATGAGGACATATAGACGATGAAGGGAGATAACAGGCTATTTGCCAGGATATTGATCCCTGTCGATGGCTCGAAATTCAGCCTGAAGGCAGTGAGGCTTGCCAAGCGACTGGCAGAAATCCAGGGTTCCGAACTACTCCTGCTCCACGTGCTGGACACGGCAGTACTCGATCAACTGAGCAGGTTTGACTACAAGCCCCATAATGAAGTCCGTGCCGACATGGAAGGAAGTGCAAGGGCCTTTCTGGAAGACATGTCCCTGGAAATCAGCCAATCGAACGTGCCGGCATCCATAAACATCAAGGAGGGGACCCCTCACGTGGTAATCCTTGATGAGGCAGTCAGTTGGGGTGCTGATCTCATTGTTATGGGAAAGCTGGGGAAAAGAGGTGTAAGCAGGATCCTGCTTGGAAGCGTTGCCGAGCGCGTGATTGAGTTTGCCAACCTCCCTGTATTGCTGGTTAATGCTTGAACCTGGATTATGCATGATTCCGCTCCGAGGTTTTGGGAAATCCGGCTTCTTGTAACCTGGTCAGGACCTCATCCCTGCTGAGGTCGTACCAGTTGGTATAGGCATCAGCCACTGCAAAATATTGCCCGGTCCTTATATTTGGGCAAAAGATTTCTTCAACAATGGGAGAAATCCGGGAAATAGAACGTTCTGGAGCAGTTGACACTGCCACTACTATCTTGCTCGCCCCTTTTCGGCGAACCGTTTCTACGCAGGCCAACATAGTGTAGCCTGAGGCAAGACCATCATCTGCCATCAATATTGTCTTGTGAAGCACATCGGGAAAGGTAGTTCCCTGGCGAAAGATACGATTTCTTTCTTGGAGATCCTCTTTTACCTTGGTTATCTGATCCTCTATTTCCTTTGGAGAAAGCTGAAGAACGGCGACAAGCTCGTTATTGAGAAAGACATCTCCATCCAGTGTCACGGCACCAAAACCTGCTTCGGGATTTCCTGGGATAGGAATCTTTCTGACAATTATAAGATCAAGGGGCAGGGAGAGGCCCTTTGCCACCTCAAGTCCTATAGGAACCCCACCGGAAGGTATGGCAAGGACAAGGGTCTCTTTTGCCTTTTCGTAGTAAGGCTTGAGCATTTCTGAAAGCACCTTTGCGGCATCGTCCCTGTCCTTGAAGACAAACCTCTTGTCACGGAGGCTGGATACTTCGCAGATTTTTGCAACCATGTGGACCTTCTTTTATACTCGTGCCTGATAAAATGCCGGTGTCAGGGGCAACTTCTTCTTCATTTAGTCATAGGCGTGTGTGCCCAGAACACACTTTACACCGAACTTTTTCTCAACTATCTCTTTAAACTGATCAAAGTCATGGTTCTTACACATGGGTATTGCCTTAACCATACAATTGCTGAGATGCACCGCATCAATCTTGACGTTCTTTTTGACCGCTCCTATATTGGATATCACAGCCCGACCTGGACACTGGCAGCGCAGAAAGCCGACCAGCACGGGATTGTCGTATTGGGCGAATTCCCCGTTTTTTTCAGCCACTGCGTTGATACACTTGTATTCCCCCGGACATGCGTAACCCTGATCCATATACGCACCGCAACCTATAAGTAAGATGTTCATTTACTCCCCCTTTGCTCAAGGAAAAATCCTAAACCGAACTCCAAATACTAAAAACAAATGCCCCTGACACAGCATAACTCGGAGACTTAAATTCTATTCTACTTGTCTGATTAAAAACATTCCAGTTTTATGCTTAGTTAAGCTTGCGGCGTCCTCACTTTTTTCATAGATGATACTTGTATGGATGATAAGAGAGGGTATATTGCCCTGCATTTGAGCGGCTGATATCGTCTTCATGAATGGGGAAGGCGGAATGGACAATTAACATATTATGGTTACTCCTTTTTTTAAATTCAAAATACAAAATTTAGAATCCAAAATTGTGTCTGAACTGCCTTTTCGTTCAGACACTAACTAACCTGCATGCCAAGACGCCATATTGTAAATCTGTTAGATCGATTGGTCCCCAAGGGGGGGCTGGTCCTGATGGTAATGGCTGCTGCGGTTGGGGCCGGGACCGGGCTCGCCGCTGTATTCTTTATCCGACTTATAGCCCTTATAGAGCACTTCTCATACACTGAAGCCATGGTCCTTTACCCTCTTCTGGGACGTCTGTGGCTTATCATTATCCCTATATTGGGCGCACTCATCGGCGGTCCCATCATTGCCTACTTTGCCACGGAGGCCAAGGGGCACGGCGTGCCCGAGGTCATGAAGGCCCTGATCCTGCAGGGGGGCCGCATACGGCCGAGGGTCGCCATAGCAAAAATTTTTGCTTCGGCCCTATGCATCGGCTCAGGCGGTTCAGCCGGCAGGGAGGGCCCTATTGTCCAGGTGGGTTCCGCCTTGGGGTCCACTGTGGGACAGTGGCTGCGTCTTTCAGACGAACGTATCAAAAACCTGGTGGCCTGCGGGGCGGCTGCGGGCATCGCAGCCACATTCAACGCACCTATTGCCGGGGTAGCATTTTCCTCAGAATTGTTGATGAGCGAACACCAGGTGGCAATGCTTGGTAATGTAGTGATCGCGTCTGTATCCTCCAGTATTATCAGCCAGATCTTTCTTGGGGCTCGTCCGGCCTTTGAGGTACCCAGCTATGTTATGCACTCGCCGTGGGAGCTCCTGTTATATGCTGTACTGGGCCTTCTCGCCGCCTTGGTTGGTATTATGTTCATCAGGATGCTTGACGCCCTTGAGGAGCTGTTTGATCACTGGAAATTTCCTCAGGCTTTTAAACCGGCTGTCGGGGCATTGCTTCTGGGCATTCTGGCTTTTTCCTATCCTTATCTGTCCGGGGTCTTTAATGCTTCTACTGAAGAATTCAGGCTTGGACTGCCTTTGATTGAAAACCTGCCCCATGCTTACGGTTCAGGATTTCCATTCATGGAAGATGTCTTGCAGGGCAAGGCCTCCTTTTTGCTTCTCGCGGTATTGGTTTTCCTTAAGCCCTTGGCGACCTCATTTACTCTGGGTTCCGGCAATTCAGGCGGTATCTTTGCACCATCCCTGTTCACAGGAGCCGTGCTTGGCGGGGCCTATGGATATGTTGCCGGTGCGCTTTTCCCGAATATCGCCGAAGAAGTCGGGGCCTATGCACTGGTAGGGATGGCCGCGGTCTTTGCTGCAGCAGCAAGGGCCCCGCTCACATCCATACTTATCGTCTTTGAAATGAGCGGGGACTATCACCTGATCTTGCCCCTCATGACTGCTAGTATTGTGGGGTCAAGCCTTACACAATGGTTGCATCCTGATTCGATTTACACCTTAAAGCTGACCAAGAGGGGAATCCGTTTTGATCAAGGAAGAGACCTTGATGTCATGCAAGGGGTCCTGGTTGAAGAAGTCATGAATCAGGCACCCATCACGGTTTATAAGGACCGGCCGTTGGCAGAGCTCTTTGCCATTTTCCAGGAGACCCATCTTTATGGGTTCCCTGTCATGGAAAATGACGAAGACCTCTATGGTATAGTCACCCTGCAGGACATGGAGCGCGCGCTTGACAGGGAGGGCGTCATGATACGTGATCTAAAGGTGAGTGACGTGGCCACGACTGATCCTGTCACGGTCTTTCCGGATGAACCCATCTGGTCGGCCATACGCAAGATGGGACCCAGGGACCTTGCGAGGCTTCCCGTGGTCTCGCGTCATGCCGAGCAAAAAATGCTTGGGCTTATCAGCCGAAGCGATATCTTGCGGGCCTATGACGTGGGGTTATTGAAAAAGCAACAGGCCCAACACGTTAGGGAACGTATGGCACTTAGAAAAGTCTCAGGCGTTGAATTTATCGAAGTCAGAGTAAACCCCGGTTGCGCCTGTGCTGGTAAAAAGCTGGCTGAGATTAAGCTGCCAAAGAGTGCTACAGTGGTTTCCATTGAGCGTGGCGGCACTGTGCTTATTCCGGATGGAGGCACAAAAATCTTGCCTGAAGACCAGCTCACGATCTTCTGTCAGACAGACCTGGCCCGGGACGTACGTATGAAGTTTGGGGATCGTTCTGATTTGACTAGGTGAAATTCCTTTCAGGACTTTATATCCATCTCTTAATGAAAGATCTGATAGTGTGCTTAGCCTTAACCATGACGAGAGGTTTTTCACAATGCCTTGCCAATATCTCAGGGAGAGATCCCATAACCCTCTGCCTGAATATGGGGTCTCGGGTAGCCCCGATGATTACAAGGTCATAACTCTTAGCTTCTTCAAGAATGGTTTTCAATCGTTCGTGTGAGATGGCATACTTGGATTCAAAGAGGGAACGCGGCACCTTCAGTTGAGGCGCGATTTTGTCCAGAAAGACGTCGGTGTCCTGGGTCGGTTTGCCTGGTGAGGCCACGTGAAAGACTACGATCCGTCCTCCATCCTGCTCTACCATTATAGAGGCCGTCTCTAAGGCAAAGGCCGCATTCGGCCCGCCTGCAAACGGGATCAGGATGTTCATATTTTTTTGTTGCTTACAGTCCTTGAATACGGCAACGTTACAGGTCGCACGCTCCAACACAGGATCAACTGTGCTTCCAAGGGAGAATCCCTTCCTGCGGTATCCCTGCCATCCCATGATGAGAAGATCGGCCTTTCTCTGAGCAGCGGCCGAGATGATCCCGCGAGCGATGTTCCGGCAGTAACGCATGGTGCTGCCGAATTTATAGCGGGGTGCCAGATAGAGCATGGCTTCTATTATTGCCTCCTCGCCTGCGTGCGAATATTTGGAGGCCTCTGACAGCGGCACCTGGGGTGGTATAGGCACCATGTTAATTACCTCTATCTCAGTACTGTCCCCTTTTGCCTGGCAAAATTTGTAACAGTTCATGGCAAGAGGTACTGCATTGGCAGGATTTGCAAGGGAAACCAGTATTCTGTATTCGCCTTTTGACGGGATAGGCTGTTCTTTCAGCACTACGATCTCATCTTCAGTCCGGCGGGCTCTTTGCTTGGAGTAAAAACGATATATTACAATGCCTGACAGTACCCAGGTAGGACCAACTACCCAGGCAATGGGGCTCATGTGGATCAGCCACACTGCCAGTGTAGCCTGGATGAGGATGGCGGCAATGGGCGGAAGCGGGAATAAAGGCATAACAAAGCCATAGGTCATCTCATCCACCATTTGCCGGCGAACACGAATTACGCATAAGTTGACCAGGAAAAACAGGAAAAGAAACATCATGCTGGCACTGGAGGCAACATCAATGGTAGGCAGGAAGGTAGCAACGGAGATCACTATGCCGCCGGTGAACAGGAGGGCCATGTAAGGTGTACGCCTCTTGGGGTGTAGCCGGGAGAAGGCCTTTGGTAACATGCGGTCCCGACCAAGGGCGTATGAGGCACGAGTGGCAGAGTATATGGTGGCGTTCAGTGCCGAGGTGGAGGCGAAGATGACCGTAATGGTGACCAGGATGCTTCCGTAAGACGGCATGAGCTGCGAGATTGCTTCGCCGAAACCCTTTCCGCCATAACTTCCGATCCATATCCATGCAGGCTGCCCCACGTCTTTCACACCAACGATGGCAGCAAAAGCAACCCCGACATATGTAAATACAACAATAAGAATAGAGTAAATCATGGCCTTGGGCAGATTGCGTCGGGGGTCAATAGCTTCATCCCCGGCCTGGGCTATAACTTCGAATCCCTCAAAGGCCACATACGTAAACCCCATGGTGATCAAGAGCTTGTCCCAGCCATTGGGCAGAAAGGGCTGAAAGTTGGCCAGCCGTGCAGGATCAGCTATTGTAGTGGCAATACCCACTAATGCAATGAATGCGAGTGTTACAGTCTGTCCCAGAGTAAATATGGTGCCCATAGTGCCTGTTTCCGAGGCCCCACGGTAATTGATATAGACAAAAAAACCGGCGATAAGAATGGCCGCACCCTTTTCCACCAAAATGAGCTGAAAACCTGAGGCCTGAATGATGCCTAGCTGGGTGAGATAGTGAACTGTATATAGAGCAAAGGTAACGGCATAAAGACTGCCGGCCACTGAGGAGGCGAACCACTCCATCCAGCCTGCCATGAAACTTGTGCCGCGGCCAAAAGCAATCCTCGCAAAGTTATAAGCTCCGCCGGCCTTTGGTATAGCTGAACTCAGCTCGGCATAGGACATTGCTGTGAACAGAGCGATTACCGCATTCAGGGCAAAAGTGAGAATAACCCCGCCAGGGCCGGCAACCTTCACGGCATTACCAACGCCTAAAAAAACCCCGGCCCCAATCATCATCCCTACCCCCATCATGGTAATTTGAAGAAGGGTAAGGTTGCGGGAAAACTCTGTTGATATCTTATGGTGTTCGGTCTTGCTTTCTTTTTCAGGCCCCGTTGCCATTGATAATATCCTTTTGGATTTCTCTCAGAGAACCTGGGGAGCGGGCGTGGATTCGTTCGATAATGCGCCGGCTCCAAAGCGTCAGTATAACTACGGCACCCAAAGCCATGACCGTAAGGATTATGCCGATTATGATGTCAAGGTCCATAAGCAACTCAGGAATGTCCGCCGGGTGAATATATGGTTTGCTGATTACCTATCATGAATGAGGTTGTCAAATCCGAGTACAAATATGAAATGGCAGTATGTTAGCCGGTTTCAGATGCTTTTGAAAGAGTAAAGGTGTGCTTTCACAATCAGACAAAATAGTGGTGGATAATTGGGAAGACATTAAGGCACGTAACTCACAGACTCCTGCACTGATGTTTTATGATGGTGACGAGATGGCCTTATATAAAAAGTACAGAAGACTGATTGGGTGTAATTATTCACTTTCCCCCCTGACAGCCAACAGCCTTTTTCAGGTTTCAAAGCATAATCCGTTGGGAATACGCATTTTGGTGCAATCTGCCCGCGGTTGAAACCCTGCAAAAGCCTATCGGCTGCCAGGGAGTGTGAACGGTTACGATTGGGTAGCTCTTCATTGTGGTTTGCTTAGCATTTCTCGTGTACGCACGAGTTCATGAACAACTTCGTCGTAATAGGGTTTCT
>JAGGRV010000077.1 GCA_021159445.1 Deltaproteobacteria bacterium
GGGGGCAGGTCATGAACAACTGTGACGCCCGCCTCGCAGCGAGTGGTTTGTACAGAGCATCAGCAGGGAATAAAACCGCAGAGGACGCGGAGGGACGCGGAGGATCGGTTAAACAACCTCTGCGCACTCTGCGCACTCTGCGGTTAATAACAAAGAAGATCAACCACAGAGGACACAGAGAGCACAGAGAGTTGTTGTTTTCCTCTGTGTCCTCTGTGCTCTCTGTGGTTTTCCGAGGTTTTCCGAACCTAATTCCAAAAGATAATAAAAAAGTCTCAGAGACCAGTTCTAACCAGATAAAAGACCCATGAACAAACGAACACTCGAAGGAAATATCTTCAAAGCGATCTCGTACATCGCAGCGGCAATCACCCTCCTCGCGCTAATCGGAATCCTCGGACGGATCACGCTCGAAGCGCTCCCCAGTCTGAGCCTCTACTTCATAATCACTCCGGAATCCAAAGTCCCCGGACTTGGCGGCGGGATTGCAAACGCAATCGCGGGAACACTCCTGCTCTCACTCCTCTCAACTGTGCTTGCAACACCGCTTGCCGTCGGGACTGCGGTATATCTCAAACGCTACGCTGGAAACGGAACTCTTGTGCGTACATTCGGATTCCTGCTCGATGTGCTCGCAGGCACGCCCTCTATTGTTCTCGGCATCTTCGGGCTTTTATTCCTTGTCTACTACATGAAGTTCATAACAGGCGGATTCTCGCTGATCGCAGGAACGATAGCGCTCACAATCCTGATACTGCCGGTGATTGAGCGTGCGGCGGAGGGTGCGATCGATACAGTCCCTCTCGAACTCGAGGAGGCGAGTTACGCGCTCGGCGCATCGAAATGGGACACGGTGCGCCGCATAACGCTCCCTTTCGCGCTCACAGGAATACTCACAGGCATGGTTCTCGGGATCGGGCGGGCGGCAGAGGAGTCTGCTGTGGTGATCCTGACCGCGGGCTACACCCAGTTCCTGCCTGAATTCAAGGCGCTCCCGCGTGAGGGGTTCTTATTTGGGATGAAGATATATCCGTTCCAGGATCTTGCCGCAGCGCTTCCGATCACGGTGTACCGGTCATTCGAGTTCCCGCATCTCATCCCTGCATCGAACGGATTCGCAGCAGCCTTTGTCCTGATCGTGATCGTGATGCTGATCAATGCGGCAACGCGACTGCTGTTATGGAGGAGTCGGATTGGTTAAATTCGGGTTTAGGCTGAAGCGGAGAGGGGCGGTCTCTCTCGACCATTGGTTTTCCGAATCCCTTCCGATGGTTGGGTTATGGCAAAGAAGATTTACCACAGAGGACGCGGAGGGCGCAGAGAGTTGCTGTTTTCTCTGTGTCCTCTGCGGTTTTCAGAATCCATTCCAGAAGATGCTCAAAAATCCCCTCAACCAGGCAGGAGACGATCCTGCAAAATCCCGCGAGAAATTCGAAAAGGCATTTATGGAAGCGTTCGGTCGGACCGGAAACGGTTCTGCAAAGCCGCCAGGAAGAGTACAACAGATGCTCCAGCGAATAATGCTATGGAGGAGTCGGATTGGTTAGGCTCAAGCTTGCAAAAATACTGCGCCGGAAACACGCAACCCCCGAACCTGCATCACCGCAAGACGAACCGTCCGCTCCCGAGACCATCGTGGAGCCGGCGGAACTCGCACCAGCAGGGGTAGAAGCCGCGCCTGAAACCGCCGCGAAAAAGAAGAGATCCAGGTTCAGTCTGAGGCGGAAGAGGCGGGTCCCTGCCGATCAAGCGGGAGATGATCCTGCAAAACCTGCGAAACATTCAAAGCCTCCCGGTAGATCTAAACGATCGCTTAAGCGGATGCCAACGCTCGCGGAGATCGACAGGATCGGGTTAGATGACATACAGAAACATATTAAGCGGCGTTTAACACCGAAAAGCAAATCAGTGGGCACTCTTGGCTTTGAACTGGGTGAGGTATCGGTTCCGGTTCTCGGAGTGCCGCTCTCGGAGGTGGATGTCACTTACGCTGTAGATCCACCGTTTCAGTATGTGAATGTCCGTTTCGAGGGCGAAGAGCTTGTTTATCATACCATTGAACCTCTGCTGAGCGAGGGTGAGTTGAAGTACTTAAAGATCATCGAAAACGCATTTGAGAAGATGATCCACTCCGAAATCGTGATAATCGGGGATAAAGACAGAGAAGAATACTTAAGAGATCGGTTTTCGATGATCATCAGCATATACCTCCTGAATCTGGATTATCTCCAGAGAGAGAAGATGTTCTACCATCTCCTGAAGAAGTACATCGGGTACGGGAAGATCGACGTCCTGATGAAAGACCCGTATATCGAGGATATCACCTGCAACGGACCGAATTCCCAGATCTACGTCAACCACCGGATATACGGCTCTGTACGGACCGATGTCATGTTTGAGGAGGTGGAACTGAACAACTTCGTGATGAAGATCGCGCAAACGGCTGGCAGGCATATCTCTGTGCTCCAGCCGATACGGGATGCAACGCTTGCAGACGGCAGCCGTGTAAACATCACACTCGGACGTGAGGTGACAAGAAAAGGCTCAACCTTCACGATCAGGCGGTTCAGGTCAAATCCGGTCTCTCCTGTCGATCTGATCAAGTACGGAACCTTTGATTCGAAACAGCTTGCATACCTCTGGATCATCCTCGAATACAAACGCTCGGTGCTGGCAGCCGGCGGAACCGCATCTGGAAAGACCACGACCTTAAACGCGCTCTGCGCATTCATACGCCCGGAATACAAGATCGTCTCGATTGAGGATACCGCAGAGTTAAACCTGATGCACCCGAACTGGACGCAATCGATCACAAGAATAGGATTCGGAGGCGAAACAGGTCTCACAAAAGCGTCAGGGAACGGATCCGGCAAAGGCGGGGCAGCAGGCGACATCGAACTCTATGACCTGCTCACTGCTGCGCTGCGGCAGCGCCCTGAGTACATCGTGGTCGGCGAGGTGCGGGGAAGCGAAGCCTTCACGCTCTTCCAGGCAATCTCGGTCGGGCATCCGTGTCTCGGCACGATCCATGCGGGATCGATGAAGGAACTCCTCTCAAGGGTCGAGTCGAACCCGATGAACGTTCCGCGAAGTCTGTTTTCGAGTGTGGACAACATCATCTTCAATTCGATGATAAAGAAGGGCGAGCATTACATCAGGAGAGCTTCAAATATCGTTGAGATCATCGAGATCGATTCTGACCGCGGGGACCTGATCACAAACCCGGTCTACAGATGGGAACCAGTCTCTGACACATTCACACACTCCGGAAGTTACGCCCTATTTACAGGGATAAGAGAGGAATTCGGGGTACCGGAGGGAGATCTCATAAATGAATTGAATGACCGGGCAGAACTACTGGATTACCTTGCAAATAATGACATTACAGACTATGAACGCGTTGTAAATGCTATAAGAACGTATTCAAGGGATAAGGATGCGATGATGGAGAAGATGGAGAAGATGGCATGAAGTTCACAGAACGGTACAAGGTGTTCTGTTACCATTTCGGGCGGTACATCGATGAAACGTCGCGGGATGATGTGGCAAAGATGCTGTACCAGTCTGATACCGAGATGACGCCCGGGATGTTCGTCTCGCTTGCAGGTATTACCGCTCTCATTGCAGGAGCTGTGATGTTCGTTTCATCTGCCATCCTATTTCAGGGTGATATGGTCTATGTCACAGCCCTCTCCATACTCGCTTTCGGGCTCACGCTCGGCGGATTCCCGTTTGTGCTGTACAACAAGATATCTGCCAAGAAGATGAACATCGAGCAGGAGCTTCCATACATGCTCGGTTACATGTTGGTACTTGCAAGCGCGGGCACGTCGCCGATTGATGTGGTCAGGAGAATCAGCATCGAGGATTATGGTCACATATCAAAGGAGTTCGGAAAGGTCATATACCGGGTCGATATCCTCGGCGAGGATGCGGTAACAGCCATGGGCGACCTGATACAGAATACGCCGTCTGAGATGTTCCGGGCGATCTGCATCGATCTTGCAAATATCATACACACGGGGAGCGGGTTCAGGGATTATCTTGAGGTAAAATCGAGGGACCTGATGACGATGCGGAGACTGATCCAGAAGGAGTTTGTGGATTCGCTCTCTGTCTACGGCGAGGGGTATCTCGGAGGCGTTGTGATGAGCGTTGTGCTTGCGGTTCTTGGTATCGTGGTCTGCGGCGCGCTCGGTATAGACATGGGTATCTTCGAACCGCGAGATCTCTTCAACGTCTTTGTCTACTTTGTGCTGCCGTTTGTAAACATCATCTTCCTTGCCATACTATCTATGAAGTATTCGAGGAGTCCGGTGTGAGCAGGAGATCAGTTGCGTTAACGGCGGAGCCGTCGACGCCCGGGACGGAGAATTTTTCACGGGCGTTACGGATGCGCATCAACAGGTATTCGCAGATCATAGAACTGAAATACGACATAAAGCGGGAGTATTTTACAATAGGTATTCCTGTGCTCGCTGCAATCATACTCGTCATTGCAGCGGCGCTCACAGGTCATGTCTTTACCATTCAGGAAGAATCGGGCACGGGCGGGAGCGCGGGCAGTGGCAAAGATGATGCGCGGCTTGCTGCATATCAAGCACTTGTGGAGGAGGTCGGGGAGGTTGAAGGCGGTGGAAGCATGGAAGCGGAGGAGCCGACTTCCGAGACAAAACCGAAGGACGATCTGGATCGTATAATTGTATTTGCGGTTTTGATTGCGATCATACCGTATTCGATCGATACGTACTGCCAGAAGAGGCTTCTTAAGAGACGCGAGGTCGCATACAGCGAGTTCCTCTTCAAACTCTCAGAACTGATGCGGGGCGGCATAGACCCGATAAGGGGTGTTATCGACCTATCAACGACTGATCTCGGGGCGATCACCGACAACGTGAGAGGCGCGGCATCCGCTATGGTTCTTGGACACTCGTTCTCGGATGCGATGAATGACATGGCGGAAGCGCTCAAAAGCAATCTGGTCACAAGGTACACCGCCCTCGTGGTTCAGGCAGCATATACGGGCGGCGCGGTTGCAGACCTCATACTCAGGACATCAGAGGATATGCGGGCTGTGATCGGGATAGAGCGCGAGAAGGAAGGAAACCTTAAACAATACGTCGTTATATTTTATCTTGCACAGGGAATCATCGTTATGCTGGCATACATCCTCTCGACCTCACTTCTTCCGCTGATTCAGGGGATGGGGATGGAACTTCTCTTCGGGAATGCAGGAATGGCCGAGATCAACTTTGAGCGCGGATTCTTTCACATGATCATGTTAAACGCGTTTTTTGGCGGAATCATCATCGGTCAGATCACGGAAGGCGAGATGAAGCACGGGCTGAAGCATTCCGCAATCCTGATTATTGCCTGCTATATCGCATGTACCACGCTGATACTCCCAAGCCCGGATGCGGCAGAGATGAGGATCGAACTGGTATCAGGAGGTGGGCAGGAAGGGTTCGGAGGACTTCCGCTCAGTGACCCGATCGTCTTCAATGTCACCGATCTTGCGGGAAATCCCGCGCCCGATGTCTATGTCAAGATCAGCATATCGCCTGACGGAAGTGTGAATCCGGGGATTGTGAAGACCGGGTCAGACGGTCTCATCACCGTGACGGTTGCGCCCGGTATGGCTGAGGGTGTCTATGTCGTCGAGGCGGTGGCTGGTGATGCTGTTGGTCGGGTGAACGTTCGGGTGCGGTCTGAGGAGTGAGATGTGAGGACGATAAATAAGGATGGGGAACAAAATAGTATCTTCGTTGATTCATCGGTCTTTTTGAAGCATTTTTTAAAGGGCGATCACAGAGCATTCAAGTTTTTGAGAAGTTCGCATGGCATGGTCACAAGCGACATCGTCATAAATGAGGTACTCTATATATTAATGAAACAATATGTGGAAAACAAATATGATTTAAGACATTATGATGCCATTAAATTCCTTAAAGATCCGGATAAGTTCGATGAATCTCCTCCCAAATGACGCGATAATTGCAGCTACATGCAAAGCAGGGGGGATAACAAGAATTGCAACCTTTGATGCCGGTTTGGAGGGGATTGGCTTCTTAAATTCTGTCGACTTGTAGGGCTGATGTCACCCAACCCGCTCCCTCGTGTCGATGGATATGCCTTCATCGGTTATGTAAAACGGTATCATCTTTCCCATGGGTGGAACACCCTTCAGTTTCGGGATGTTGATGAACCTGTTTATTCTATCGCCAGTATATGCGGTTCTGAACTGGATGATGCCATCCACCATCGATCTCATGATCCTCTCGGATCTGTCAGGGAGTATGCCAGTGTCCGCTGCCAGCAGAAACGTTGTCCCGCTGTATCGACTCACATCGATCAATGAATTGAGTGCATCCACCAGTATGCGTGTCTCCTCATCGATGAAGAGCGATGTGAACGTGTCCACTATACAGAGATCCATCTCTGATATGTTCTGGAGCGAGGGATCGATCAGGTGGTACAGATTCCTGCGTTTCAGCGCATCTTCACGGCACATATCGAGGAGTGCGGTGCGGTCCTTGAAATCCCCAAGTATCGTAAATCCGTCTGAATTTCCATTCAGCCCGAACATCGACATCTGATCGAGCACATCATCTCTCGATCGCTTTGTTGAGATATATAGCACTTTTTTTCCGGTCTCTATGGCGTCAAAACCAACTCTTTGTATGAATACACTTTTTATGCTGCCTAAATCCTCTTCAATCAATAACACGCTCTTTTGTGGGATTTCTTTCAATCCAATGCTTGTAAGGAACATTGCCATTCAGTATTCAATATCAGCATCCATAATGTTTTTGCTATGTATTTTACATAGATTCTGTTTTGATATATAGAATATGCGGGAAAGATATATAAACATCAGATCAGAGACTATCCATGATGTACCATGACGAATCCGGCATATCTGTCATCATCGGCACACTGATGCTGATCCTGATCACGATAATCGCAGCATCGGGTCTTGCGCTCATGGTCTCAGGGATGCAGAAAGAGGCGATGGAGCGCGAGAGCCACCTTGCCGCGGTGGAGAGCGAGAATCTAAGAATCATCTCGATCGATCCCTCTGGTAATGATACACAATGGGGTTCGGTCAATGTCACCATCATGAACCTCAACACCGCAGACTCGCGCATCACAGCGATCAGTTTGAATGGCGTGCACACAAGGAATTATATGGCTAAGGACGCGTCTGGCGATCTTGATTATTACAGCGGATACCCATCCTGTCCGGTGGTATACAATTTCAAGAAAAGAGTGATAGTTCCTGCTACAAGCAGCAAGGAGATATGCCTGAACCTTACTGAAATCGTCATCAACACCAGCGATACCAGTGAGGAAATTGATGTATCAGGCTGGGATGATAATAGTACAAATCATACTTTTACCCCGTTGAACCAACCATATACGCGGGCAATGTACCCTAACGTGAATTATTCTAATGAAAAAATCTTCAATTTAACGGATGGTTATTCGCTCGTTGAGCGTGACAACAACTATACAACAGACAACATCGGGACTATAACGCTTCTCGTCGATGGCAACATGACCAATACCAGCAACTACATCATCAACTATACTACGACCCGATTTGATACATTCCCTCCACCCCTTTCTGTGCGCAGGAACGAGCCTCTTACGATCGAGGTGATCACCTCGCTCATAAATATCTTCAAACGAGCCTTTATGCCGCCTGTGCCACTTGCAGAGGTGCAGTTCGAGACCGAGCGCATGGTGGATTCCGGTGGTAACGTATCCTATCGGGATTACCTGATACTGGATGCGTCAGAGTCATTTGATCCGGACGGTTCCATCACAGAATATCGATGGGCTGTGTGGAATAATTCTACACCAATATATGACTACAACCTGACAGGGATGAAGGTGAGACCTGTGAAACTGAACCTGAGCACATCTCATAACATCGAGATAGACCTTGAGGTACGCGACGACACAGGCATGGTATCGAGACTCAGCCAGCGATCCGGAAACATCACCATTCTATGAAATGGACGGCTGAGCACAAAAGCAACCATAACTTATCTGGCAGGTCAGTTTATGCGATCACACCACTCTCACGGTCTCAAGATTTCTCGGCACCTGCGTTTTGATGTGATACTTATTATAGATCGAACTCGCAAGATTCAGGCAGTTTCGTTCATCACCGTGCTCGGTCATCACCAGTTCCGGTTTCGGACGCATGTTCCTGATGTAGTTCATCAATTGATTCCGATCCGAATGCCCTGAAAATCCATCCACGGTGCACACCTCAAGGTTGATCCTGATCATCTCGGACGTGCCCCTTCTTGTTATCGGAATCTCTCTCCTTCCTTTCTGAATACGCTGCCCAAGCGTCCCCTCTGCCTGATAACCAACGAATCAGATCGACGTGTAACTCATCCGTAATCCTTGATCAACCATAGAATATATATTATACAGATCAACTATGTTCAGTACGTAAAGCCTATATATTTATTGGGATAAACTATATATCCCAGTTGTGTAAATCATCGTGGTGATATATCAATGGAAAAACCACCCATAACACAAAAGTTTCCGCCATGCATGGCTGTGGCAATTGTGATAGCAATGATCGCCGCATCGCTCTTCGGATCTACCGTGTGCTTTCCACGGGAGAGCAGGAACTGGTTGTTGATTCGATGCTGAAATGAATGACAAAAGAAGATACCAAAATCGAAAGCCGTGACTTAAACCTCTGGTACGGTGATGCACAGGCATTAAAGGACGTAACGATTGCAATACCAGAGAACAAAGTCACCGCCGTGATCGGTCCATCAGGATGCGGCAAATCCACATTCATCAGATGCATCAACCGGATGAATGACCTGATAAAGGACTGTCGTGTCACTGGCGAACTGATCATTGGCGGCAGGAACATCTACGTCCGTGATGTGGATGTGGTAGCGCTGCGTAAGAGCATCGGGATGGTCTTTCAGAAGCCAAATCCATTTCCAATGTCGATCTATGACAACATCGCCTACGGACCACGCGTTCACGGTATATGTGGTGGAGATGAACTGGACGGCACAGTCGAGGCGAGTCTCAGGGCTGCTGCGCTCTGGGATGAGGTGAGCGGCATACTGGACAGATCCGCACTCGATCTGAGCGGCGGGCAGCAGCAGCGGCTCTGCATTGCACGAACGCTTGCAGTAAAGCCTGAAGTGATACTCTTTGATGAGCCGTGTAGCGCGCTTGATCCTATCTCGACTGCCAGAATCGAGGACCTGATCGGTGAGTTGAAACGCGAATACGCAATCGTCACCGTGACACACAACATGAGAGCAGGCTGCGAGAGTATCTGGTTACACATCGTTCTTCCTGCTCGGCGAGATGATCGAGTTCGGGAAGACGAAGCAGATCTTTGAAAAGCCGGAGAAGAAGAGTACAGAGGATTATATCACAGGCAGGTTTGGATAGAGGGATAAAATGGAGACAAGAAAGGTTCAGGTGACCGGAAAGTCGACATACATCGTAACGCTACCGAAGAGATGGGCTCTCGATTCGGGATTGGTTGCCGGATCACTGGTCAGGGTCTCCTATCGGGATGATGGGTCACTGGTGATCACACCGCCAGCATACGAACCCGACCCTCCCGCGAAGCGATTGGAACTTGAGGATAAGAGTGCGGATGCGATCATGCGGGACATTATGGGTGCGTATGTGATGGGATACCAGTCCATCGAGTTTCGTGCTGATCACATCTCGAAGGAGATGAAGAAGAAGATAAAAAGCATAAGCCAGAATCTGATCGGGATCGAGGTGGTCGAAGAAATTGATACGAGGATCGTGATCCAGGATCTCCTTGATGTTGGGGAATTTACGATAGGAACCGGGCTTAAACGGATGTCATCGCTTGTATTTCTGATGCTTGATGGCGTGATCAATTATTTGAAGACAGGGGATGAGGAAAGCTTGAGAGAAGTCATCTCAAGGGATGATGAGGTTGATCGGATGCATCTGCTGGTCTCAAAGCAGTTCATCAATCGGTTGAATCTGGGCAGGACATCGGGGGCGGATGAATTAAGCCTCATTGAGTCGTTCTATTACCGGCTGGCAGCAGGAAACATCGAGCGGATCGGGGATCATGCGGTCAAGATCGCTGATGCGTTTAGCCACACTGGTATTCCTGATGCTACACTCAGCATCAGAGAATCTGTTAAGGTTTCGCAGAATCTCGTTGCTGCAAGCATTGAATCACTTCGAAAATCGGATGCGTCTCTTGCAAATGAGGTTCTGGCAGAGAATGATATGGCAAAGGAACGGTTATCAAATACGATTTCTGCCACCTCAGCCACTTCCTCGCTGGTCTTTGACAGTCTCAGCAGGATCGGGGATTATGCAGCAAATATCGCAGAACTTGCAATCGATCTATCGCAACTATAGGGCGATCCCGCTCATCCTCTCTCTTGCGGTTACGGTCGATTATGCGCTCACATTCTACCTTGCTGGCGGAATCGAGGTGATTCTTGAGTATGAATACAGCCCGACACTCGTTTATGCGGTCGAACACGGTGTTGTGCTCCCGTATCTCGTGTTTACGGTATTCTTTTACTATGCTGCCGGCTATACCGTGCTAAAATATCTTATGGATTCAGAGATATACCACATCGGGGTCTACATCATCCTCTTGATGAGTATCACGCATGTTCTTGGCGGGCTGTCGTGGTATGTTCTGAATCCATACTACTCGAATGCGGTGCTTGCGCTCTCTCTGATCTCTGTTATGGTCACGATCGCAGTCTTTGGGTACGAGGTAATCAGGCATGTATGATCCTCTATATAGTTCCTATGTGCAAGGTTTATCAAGAACCAAAGTGAGAGTTTAAATCATGAAAACGATCATCAGTATGCTGGTTGCAACGATACTGGCGCTGTATACGTTCTGTTCGGTCTGCTGGTATGCGCCATCCGGTATATTCGATTCGGTCATGCCGTTTGTCTTTGTTGCGCTATTTGCGTATCTTCTGGCGGTGTATGTCGTGTACCGGAGCCGGGTGCGGGCGTGAGTGATGGGTACTACTGTTCATTGGCAATGAAAATGTTTCAACCAAATATTCATTGGTAGTGACAAATTTATGGATCGTGTCCATGCCGCTCTGGAAGTGGCTGCTGGAAGTCCCTGAAGAGTGAGCATGATGCTGTGATCAAATCTATATAGCTTCCGGTGTTAACTATAGGTAAATCACTTCTAAATACATTATATGTGCAAATTTTATATAGCATATCAGCCCACGCGTGTATCATGGTGATCGAGATGACCTCCTATGTTGCAAACTCCTGGTCGGGCTATTCGATCACCAGCAAAGAATGTGGTATGAAAATCAGAATGAATGTGATCTCCTGCCATACAATGATAATGAAATCAATTCTCCCAATCCTGCTTCTCCTGCTGCTGACACCAGCACTCGCCGCCGCGAATGAATGCCGTAACGACGATCTCGACACCGATGTGGAGTGGGTAGGTTCTGGCAGCGCAAGCATCGCATGGGGCAGGACTTATGCACTTGAGACAAATGACGAAGTTTACACCCTGCGGGCTGACGATTTCGATTCCAGTCTGAACGCATCAGCCATATCGATCGAAAATAAGGGTGAGGTGAGAAGCGAGGTCCTGTACCTCAATCTGCTGGAAGATGATCGTTATTTCGACTGGGATTCTGAGATAAAGGTAGAACTGACCGGCATAACCGTAGACTCAGATAAAACTCCATCAGCGCACCTTGCATTTTATCGCAGAGGAAGACCTGAACTTGATATCGATATCGATGCGACATCCGATGATTTCGGTGAGATTCACGTATCCTCTGACCAGTATCTTCCGGAAAAGGAGAAGACGATCACGATCGATGTCAGGAATACAGGAGAGGCATGGATAGAGAATGTCAAACTACGAGTAGACATCGGAAAACTGGAATTGAAGGGATACAATGGCTTAGAGTTCCATGATCAGACCATATACAAGAATTTCGGGTGCATGGAGAAGGGCGATACCGAATCTATCAATTTCACGGTTATCGCGCCAGCATGGGATGAAGTAACTTCGCCTTACGAGATCAACTACAATATTTCGGCTTATGCCGAGGGGGTTGACATCAAGGACGGGCAGCATGAGGCAAACAATTCCCTGACTCTCACCTGCACCGACCCTGAGATCCGGGTGGTAAAATCGGTCTGTTATGACGAGATCAATATGAGCCCGTGCAATCTCGTGAGATCGAATCTGTACAGTCTGCGCGAGGTGGTCGCATGTATGCCAGAGGCACTGATTTATAACGTAAGTGAGTGGAGCATCGTGGAACTTGCAATCTACAACATCGGTTTCTATCCTGTCCGCAATCTCAATATCACAGATTCCCCCATCCCGGATGGCTTCAGGATCGCCGAGATGTATGAGAAAGGCTCTCCGACATGCATATCTGAAGACCGTCCCTACCATATACGGTACAAGCTCTTCCCGACAAAGCCGGGCACGTATACCTTTGATGCGCCGTCTGTTGAGGCGGATTTCTATGGAACGAATTTTTCATGGGAATCGAGTGGCGTTACGATCACGGTTCACGGACCCGACATCAATCTGACCAAAACGGTCGCAGAATCGGAAGGCGGCGGAACATACAAGGTAACCCTGAATCTGCGAAACGATGGTGACCGCGCAGCATATATCAACCTCACAGACACCGTGCCTGCTGGCGCTGGTTATATTGAGGAGAGTGCTGAGGAGGGAATCGCTGGCGGCGGATTACCGCTTTCCGAATGGGATCTTGATATCTGCAGGGTCGATGATTCCCACCGCATAACAGTAGAGGGCGTTCTTCTCCCGCCGGGAACGTCGCTTGAGGCGTCCTACCTGATACGTCCTGACCGGTTCGATGAACTGGATATTCCGTACGCTGAGGTCTGGTTCAGGGCTCGAAACTACTATGAAGGTGTGGTTCGCTCCTCGTTCTGGGAGTCTGGTGTCGAGGTGGTGCAGGTATGGGATCCGTCATCAGGCGGCTGGGTGACACCGGATAATGAGTCAGGGGAGGCGGGTGTCAATGAGACCGCGGTACCGACACCGAGACCTGCCGAACCCCAAAATTCGACACAGTTTAAACAATCGCAGCAGGTTTTGCTGCACAGGTCAGATGGCAATCAAACAAATCAAACAACACTGCACACATCGCAGCTATCCAGCATAACCGACCGGCTACCGCACCAGATCAGAGAGGGCATGGAGTGGGCAGGTTCTGCCGTTGAGACCGCGGGCAAAATAGCAGCTACCATCACAGATACCTCGCTCACATTGATCGCGATCATAGTTGCGGTTTCAGGGTTTCTGCTGGCGTTCTTGCTGCTGCGGACGGGCGGTCCCCCGGTTTCGCCGGGGACGTGAATGTTCTCCCTGCTTTTCAATCACAATCCTCTTAATTCACGCCTCAATCCATCTATGACAAGATCAAAATCCGGCAGTTCTTTTACCAGATCCTTCAATCCAACTTCCCAGAATCCTTTTGCCGCATTCAACTTATTTTCATCGAAGATCAGTTCCGAGTCGAATTCAATTCCTTTAAATTGGCATTTCCTGATCAGCAATTCCCTAATTTCCTCCAGATCAAACGTTTCCACCTTTAATAGTATCCATACATCATAGTAATCTCTGCTCTTACCCCTCTGTAATATGCTCCTTATCTTCTCAACTAAAATTTCTTCAAGAGAGTAAGCGTGAGCCTCATAGCTCCCAATATCAGGATACTGCGAGTCCATCACCTTCGAAACAGGTTCTGTGATAACCGGCTCATCAAGACTTATATCAAGCCTTATTCTATTCTTAGCATTCAATGGACCCAGGAACTGTACATTTGCAATGATACTTCCAGACGTTTCATGAAAAGATTTAAACTCAATTTTTATTGTGGATTTTCTCTCAACATCATCGAAAACCTCTTGTAATTGATTATTTATATCCTCGCTATCAGGACATAAAGCAGTAAAATCCATGTCATGAGAAAATCCCCAGGTTTCCGGAAAGTAGACTTTTTTGATCGCAGTTCCACCTTTGAATATCAGGGAATCCTTGATCTCTGACTCGTATATCCCCTTTAGCAACCATTCGAGGACATAGTCTTTCTCGGTCAGTCCCACATACAAATTTTTCCTTCTTGCTATCCGCCTGATCTCTTCTTCTGTTAACATTTCACCACTTCAATTCTGCTTTACTTACGTTTAACAAGAGTTTCCATTTCGGATCATATTTTCCTTTTTTTCTTTTTGTTGGGTCTAAAATCGAATAACTATTTGAAATTTTACCATCCAGATTCTTTGAGTCCATGCCCAGAAGATCGAGAATGAATCCCAACCTCTTTATTGCTGCATTGTTGCCCATTTCCGTTACGTAGTCGGTTAATTTTCCGAGATCAATTTCATCTTTCGCAAAAAAGGCGGCTTTCGTGATCTCCTCTATGCCTCCACAGTATCTTGGCTTGTCGAGACAGTCAACTATTGTTTTCTCCTTATCTGAAATCTTGACCCTGACATTCGAGATTAAAATTTCATTAAAACCAAAGAATTTTTTTTCTGAGATATGAACAAATTTGAATTTCATTCCAAGTATTTCTTTATCCTTCAGTCTTTTTCTTGCGACAACAAAGATCTTGTTTGGCACCTGTTCCGTAAATCCGTAATAGTTCAGAGCTGTCCAATAAGCAATGTAGCAGGGTTCGAAGAGCGTTGCAATGATAAATTCGTGTTCTGTGTATTCTCCTTTGACCCCGGCAGTCAGAGGTGCTATCAGGTACCTTCCTTTTATGATCCTCACAATCCATTTCTTCTTTGCAAGCCTTTCAACGATGACCTTTGCATTTTCATAAGTACAATCCAGAACTGTTACAACATCACTCAATGCAAATATATTTTTCCTATTTTCTGTCAGGTACGATAGAAGGTAACTTTCCATCTTTGACAGACCTTTTCTTTTTTCATCCGAAGTAACAGATTCTGTTACCATGTGTACAATTAATAAATTCCCTGCTCATATATGTCTTACTTTCATTCCCATGTATATGGCTTGACCGAGCACGAACCGCACGGTCTTATTTGCACAATGTCGCCGCAGCATCACGTTTTCACCTGCTGGTACGTGTTTTTCCATCTATATAGATTCCAGTGTTAACTATAGGTATTTTGTGCATACATATATCCATTGTACAAAGTTCATATAGATGCAGTTACAATCATATCACCAGAGCGCGCTGGCAGACAACCGGGAAGTCCCGGGGGTCAAAAGCCAGAAAAAGACGCTCTAACCCGACAGAGTGAGTGCTCACTCTGGTACAGACAGACGAACAACCAACCAATAAGAGGTAAAGGAACATGAATATAGGAACTAGAATCAAGAACCTGTTCGCAGGAATGTGGGAGGACACGCAAGCGGTGTCGCCTATCGTGGCAACGCTCGTCCTCGTCGTCGTGGCAATTACAGGTGCCGCGGCAGTGGGAACGATCATGGGAACGTTCTCATCGGATGTATCCGAAGAATCGAACACCGGGGAGGTCACATCAGCATCCTCGACCGAACTTCTGATCGCAGGCAGTACAACCGTGCAGCCGGTATCAGAGTTACTCGCAGAAGCGTACATGGAGGAGCATCAGGGCGTCAAGGTAACAGTACAGGGCGGCGGTTCTGGCGCAGGCGTGTCATCAGCCGGACTGGACATCGTTGACATCGGCGCGGCATCCAGAGACGTGAAGCCTGATGAGCTGGCGAAGTACCCGAATATTGTGACGCACAAGATCGGCGGCAGTGCAGTTGTCGTGATCGTCAACAGCGCATCATCGATTACCAACGCCAGCAAGGCTGAGATAAATGAGATATATGTGAATGGAACCGCCTCATCAGGCAATCTGACAACCATAACCACTGTATTCAAGCGGTCGGAAGAGTCAGGTACTCAGGACACTTTCTGTGGGTGGATTGGCAACAAGACTGACAAATTCCATGCCGGTGTAGTAGGTAAAACAGGCAATGCCGGTGTGCTTAAAGCAGTGGAGGACACGCCAAACAGCATAGGCTTCGTTGACTTCGGATTCGCAGATGGTAGTGATGATGTCCGTGCAATCAACCTCTATGATGGCAAGCAATACTTTGTAACCAAGGACAACATCAAGGCTCAGCTCAAGGATTCCACTGCTGACACATATCCTGACAAGCTGGCAAGACCGCTCAACTACCTGACAAACGGCGAGCCAAACTCGATGGAGCAGGCGTTCATCACCTTCGCGATGTCTCCTGGCGCAACAACCTACTTCGAAGAGTGCGGATACTTCCCAGTAACCGAGATTGCGTGAGCAGTCCATAAGATTTGTGCCTGATCCGGGCACAAATCACCCATTATTTTTTGAAGATGAACCCAGACGAACTCCGGTCAAAGTTACCGCATCTACTCCTTCTAACCTGCGTTCTCGCAACCGCAGCAATCACCATATTTTTTATCGCATTCATCTTTCATACCGCGCTCCCAATCTTTGAAAGCCAGGGCATTGGCTTTCTCACAGGAACGAAATGGAGTTATTCCGAGCAGGTCTATGGCATCAGAATTTTTATCATCGGAACGCTTGTGATGACCGGTGTAACCCTCGCACTTGCAGTTCCAGTGAGCGTCTTTACTGCGATATTTCTCTCCGAGTTTGCGCCTTCCCGCGTGGCAAAAGTCATGCGCCCGGCAATCGAACTCCTTGTAGGCATCCCATCTGTCGTCTACGGCATCTTCGGTTTATTCGTCCTCGAAAACATATTCCAGGATCACATCGACCCGTTCTTGAGCGGCACGCTCGGATTCATCCCGTTTTTTCATGACCCGTCACCAAACAGCGGAACAGGCGTCCTTCTCGCATCAACGATCCTGGCTGTGATGGTCCTCCCGACGATAATAGCCCTATCAGAGGATGCGATGCGCGCAGTACCGTTCGAGTACAGGGAAGCATCGTTTGCGCTCGGCGCAACCCACTGGGAGACGATACGAAAGGTGGTGCTGCCGACAGCATCAGGCGGCATCCTTGCAGCAACGATTCTCGGGATGATGCGTGCGATGGGTGAGACGATGGCGATTGTGATGCTGCTCGGAAACTGCCAGCACGTCCCGTCATCGGTTCTGGATACCGGATATGCGATGACCTCAAAGATCTTAAATGACATCGGCTATTACTGTGCGATGGATGAGCCAAGGAGTGCGCTCTTCGGGATTGCGGCGGTTCTCTTTGCGATGGAGATACTCTTTGTGGCTGCTGCAAGGAAGATTGGGGGCAGGTCATGAACAACTGTGACGCCCGCCTCGCAGCGAGTGGTTTGTACAG
>JAGGRV010000238.1 GCA_021159445.1 Deltaproteobacteria bacterium
GAACAATAATATTATCTGTGTATATCTGCGAAAATCTGTGTCCAAAATTTTCTAAGTCCGCCCGAAGGGCGCTAAGTTCACAGGTATTGCTGGTGTGGCCATGTTGTACTAATAGCGGGTTCAGAGACTCAAGGTTCACGGAAAATCTGGACCGTTGCTCGTGAGTTCTGAATGTAGAAGGCATCAGGGGAATGACTTGAGGACATTGAAGCATGGCAGTTGCCCGAGAGCTAACTGACAATATCAACGAAAGAAAGATAACCCTGAACCTGTGAACGCCTGAGGCCCAAGAAGCCTATCGTCATCTGCCATTTCCAAGGCAATTACAAGGAAAACAAAAGAGTAGGTCAAGCTAGTCAATTACGTCCCCAATTTTCCAATTTTCCCCCAAATAGTTTTGAAAGGAAATTTATCCTGGCTAAAGTTGTTTAACTGAGCGTCTACTTTTACTTGACCAGACCAGTTTTCTGGATGCTGTGAAGGCAAAGCGGCCACACATTTTTACCTATTTTGAGGGAAAAGCCGATTAAGATTATACATATTGCAATTAAATTGATTTTCAAATATAAGTCGTGGCAGCAGACCAAAAAGTGAATGAGGCTTCATCCTTTTATGGATATATCCAAGATAGATCTTCTCATAGAATTTGCCTTGGCCGCTGCAGGTCAAGAAGACCATGATAACCGTCAATTAGGGCCAATTCATTTGGTTAAATATGTTTATCTTGGTGATCTTGCTTATGCAAAATATCACAATGGTAAAACATTTACCAGAACAGGGTGGAGGTTCTATCACTTTGGCCCTTGGGCCTATGAAGTTTATAAGAGGATTGAGCCAGTAATTCTTGAAACTGTTGCGCGTGAGGAAAGATACAGCCATCCTCAATATGAAGATGACTTTGTCAGATGGACCCTGATCGATGAAGATCTATATCTCCAATTGGAGAGAGAATTGCCATTTGAAGTAACATCAACTATCAAGCGTGCAATTCATCGATTTGGTTCAGATACTTCAGGCCTTTTGCACTATGTTTACAACACTGAACCCATGTTAAAGGCAGCTCCAGAAGAAATTCTATCGTTCGAGATGGCAAATCAACTATCTAATACTAAAGATGATAATGAGGAAGAAAAAGAGACTTTGACAGTCAAAGCTAAGAAAAAAAGAAAAGCTAAGATAGATACACTTAGAGAAAAAATTAAAAAAGGGCTTGCCCAAAAGAGACGTTCTATAAAATTAGTGCCTTCTCCTACTCCCCCTCGATATGATGAAGTCTTTTATGAAGGACAAAAATGGTTGGACAAGTTGGCAGGCCAGCCGATAGAGGAAGAATCAGGTCTTCTTACCATCTCAGATGATTTTTGGAAGTCTCCTGCCAGGTTTGACCCTAATGTATCCTGAAATATGCTTACAAAGTTTTGTAGATAACTGGTGGATTGAAAATGAGAATCGTGATTACCGCATTGGTAGGCTTCTTTGGGCATTCATACCACACATTGATCAAGTGCCGGCCACTCTGACACCTGAAGGCAGAAAAGAGCCCACAAACCATAATACAGCCAAGTATCGAATAGAACCACTTAGAGCCAACAACCCCTCCAAGACACCTTTATTGCCAGTAGCTGCCCTGCCATCTTACCCTGGTGAATTTAGAGTAGTTTACAGGGCCAAAAAACGTCCTGTCTTGGTTATTAGCAGTGGCGGAGTGGATATTCCAAAGACACTACGGCAAGGTTTCCCAAAATGGCAGACCTCTCCTACCATATTGGTGGCGCCTTTCTATGGTGCTGATAAGATAGGTTATAGAGCAGGTTGGCCCCAAAAGCTTATAGATCGTATTCAACGATGTGAATATCCACAATATCTGTGGGACAAGTTGCCTATTCATACCGAAACTGAAGAATCAATCCTCAGGCTGGACCAAATTCAACCCATTGGCAAACACCATTTTTCTCTTGATTGGACAAAACATCGTCTTAGCGATAAAGCTATTACCCTTCTTCAGGAGCAGATAACCTGGCTACTCTGGGAAGGGTTGCCAGAGGATGGTGATTTTTTGGAGATACGTGAATTGTTGCTGACCCTTTAAATTGTACTGATCAAGACTTAATCTTACACTTTCCCCGTTTGATGTATTGGCTGTTTGGTTAAATTCAGCATTTTTTCTTTGGCTTTTGGCAGATTTCCCTTATTGGCGTGCAAGCTGGACTTCGGCAGGGAAATCTATGCGACCAATCCTCATTGGATGTCCCTCAATATAACAAGGTCTTGATCAAGGACGTACCGTATACCGTAGCACATAGAGCCGCCCTGATACCGCGACCAAGTGGTCCGCGGATATTGGCTGAGGCAGCGGGGTAAAAAGCCAGGAGGATAGTAGACTGCGTACGGTCCAGTGTCCCCTATTATCTCGTTTTCCTTGCGTGCCATCGCTTCGCTCCTTTATTCTTGTCCCGTTCCATCATCCGGCAATCGTTCGATGTCCGCCTCATCAAGCGGTTCCTCAACTGCGTTCCGGAGCCACGAGTGATCGTAGCCATCTGCTGCCGCTCCTTCGACGCAGATCTTCACTTTTTCATCATTGGACTTGTCTGCCAGGTTGGCTATGGCCGGGAAAGCCTTGAAAACCTGGTCCCTGGTTGCCGTAAAAACCAGGGAGATTCTTTTCAACCTATCAGTTTTGCCACCGATAGTTGTTGGACCTACCCCTGACCCAGCAGATGGAGCGGAAGGCTCAGGACCGGTCGGAGGCACTTCAGGTCCGCCTTCTGTTGTTCCTGTAGTCGGTACTGGAAGAGCTTCCGGCACGGCTGAAGGAACCATAAGGAACCCCGAATCGAAATCAACCTCGTCTTCAGCGAGTGGTCTTGCCACAACCACCCTCTCTCGGGTTACCTGGAATTTCCCGTCGTCGCCCAATTTCGGAAGTCCCCCGCTTGTGTATGCGAAGACACCTTCCGCAATGCCGCGAGCGATACCCTTGCGCAAAACAGCAGCAGATTCCAGCCGAGGTGGGCTAATGTCACGGCAGAAGGCTTCAAGTACATCTGATGTCCTTATGCCGCGAATCGGTAGCTTACCTTCGGCAACGGACTCGCCGAGCTTTACTCGCTCCGAGATTTTTCGGGGTGTTACGGAACCATATATGCGTGGCGTGCCTATGCTCGTCAGCAATTCCATGATCCGCTCGTGAACCCCTGTGGCCTGAAGAGGACGTCCGCCTCTTTCAACTTTCTCTAACTCGAGTTCACCTCCAATGACGCGCGGCAGCCATACTGCCGTGTATAGCTCCCTGAAGCACGATTCCGCCGCCGCCTGCTCCGTGCGTTTTCTTTCTTTGAGTTGATCGAGTTGGTCCTTGGTGAGCCGAAGTTGGCGCTTCTTGACCTCCACTCGTTCAATGGCCAGCAGGTACCGGATGGCACGCCTGAGGGCCTCGATTTGTTTCTTGTCAGGAATTGCCAATCCTACACCGTTTCGATAACGCCTCGGTTTGTCTCCGTATTTTGAGAGCAACTCCCTTGCATGACGTTCCTGTTCGCTCTTGCTCTCACCTGCGAATTCGAGGGACAAATATCCCACCAGGAATCTCGGGTCTTCGTCTGGAATATCCTGGCTTTTGGCAGGCCAGATTTGTGTGTTGTGATGACCTGCCAGACGGGCGTCGAGCATTTCCTTGATCTTTCCACGGACCGGTCCGTTCGTCTTTGCCCGGGCATCCTCCCTGGCTACGCCTTGTTCGGCATCCTCAATCAACTTGGTGACATTCGGGTCTTTCTTGAAGCAGTAGCGCACGCCGTCGTAGTGGAGGTACAGGCAGGAGGTGCGAAGTTCTGAAAGCACCGCAGTCGCGGTTATATTGTCAAGATCGGGACCGACACATGCGGCAAGGAGTTCACTCTCCGTAACCCCCGGCGGAAGCGTTTCGTTATCTCCTGAGCCCCCTGCCTGCGCCGCGCGTGTCGCGGCAGGCAGGTCCCGCCTGAGTCCACCAAACGAGTAAAGGAGGATAGACGTGGCGATGCGTGTAGCCGGTTTTACGCTGGCAAGCGCCAGCGTCTCCCGCGCCATCCTTTCATCGATTCGTCTGGCTCGGGCGTTGGGGCCATCAATATCAGATGTGATGACCGGGTCGTAGTCATTCTGGACACCGAGCTCTTTGAGCATCTTGACGCGGACATCCACATCCCGCAGAGGAACATCCCCGGGACCCAGAAGCGGCTGAGCACCGCCGTTCTTCTTCAAGGAATGCAGACAGGAGGCCAGGAATCGAAGCGCCCCGCGGGTCCTCTGGAAAGCGTCTACCGCAGTCCATCGCTCGCGCATGATATCAATGAGAGCGGGGTGGAATGGGTAAGCTGACCGCATGCGGTCGCGGAACAATCTACCTTCCTCTTCAGCCTGCTGCCGCTCTGCGGGTGTTTCCGCATGCGCCCGTTGCATGCCTGTCACTACTTCCTGAAACGCCGTGACTACCTCACTCGCAGCAGACGGATCAGGTGAGGCACCAAGGAGACGACGCTGAAGAATCGGGAGGACCTCATCCCCCGTCACGGGCTCACGCAATTGATCCACCCTGGATGCCAACTTGTCGATTTCAGCAAGCAGACCGACATTGCCGAGGGCCTCCCGAGCGCTCCATGTGAGAGAATACACGAGAGCTGCATTCCGGCTTCCTGCGATCCCCACAGTCAGGTTCTGGAAGAAATCCTTGGCTTGTCGCTGAAGCGTGGAGTCCAGGACACTGACTGCCGCTGCCCGCTCCATGTACTTGAGTACCTCATCCAGCAGGATAAGTACAGGTCGTCCCCCGGCTCCCTTGGTGATGAGTTCTTGGATTACGTCTCCACCGGGAGCCACGCGATCCTTGTCGTGATTCTCCACGATGGGGAAGGCCTGTTCCGGATCGATCTGCCAGGCAATCCATCCCCACATGGTCTGGATGGTCCGACCGCCTGCCTGTGCGTGTCCGCACGCAGACAGGTCCTCAAGGGTTTTGCCGTTGCGGGCGTCGAATTTTTCTCCATCGAAGACAGCTACCGCCACATCGCCGGGACGTGCAAACCCTTTGGCCTCCGGGATGGTATCAAGGGCATCCCTCTTACGTGCTGCGTGCAGAAGCGAGGCCAGTGTGTGCGATTTACCCCCGCCGAAGGGCGTGCGAAGCTTCAGTACCCGGTTGTAACCCGACTTGCCAGCCAACGATGCCAGGACCTCTTCGAGGAGCCTTTGGAGATCGGCCGTGAGATATGTGGCCCGGAAAAAGGCCTCCGGATCGCGGTTCACAACAGGGACGTTCGGATCTCCCGCGGCAATGGCACCGAGATCAATGGCAAACACCGCCTCAGTGAGCGCTCCCGCTTCCACGTCGGGGTGGAGCTTTACCAGGTCTGTCCATGGACGAAGGGTATGTGTACTCATGGCATCTCCTCTGCCGGCATCACTTCCAGTATTTTTGCGAACACTTTTTCGCCCATCTCCTTGGTCTCCGGAGGCAGGTCCTCTGCTGACTTCATTTTGCTAAGGTCTGAGCGAATCACTTTTGCCACAGGCCCCTTATTGAATTTGATGTCGTGCTTCTCCAGTGCTCTCTCAACCTTGTTGCACAACTGGTCGCCGCCAGTTAGTTCAACATCTTCAACGCCAGCCAGTGCAAGCTGCTTCTTGTAAACGCCCTTAACTCGTTCGAGATAGAACTCGTCTGGAAACATGTCCTCAATCGAGAACTCTCGCGCTTTGACACCCACGCAATCCCCCAAACTGAGAACATGGGCCGGATTGGAATGGTATCTCGTCAACCATTTCTTCACCAATTTCTCTTTCGCGTCTTGTCCAGCTCTATCCGAATCAAGAAGAACGACGACATCCAGTTTTTGACCGATCATGAAGGTCGCAATATAGCCAGCTTCGGATGCTCCGCCCGCCGGTGTAATAAAAACATCGGATGGAAGAGACGGGAGGTCTGAATTTCCAAGCAATCGAGACAGCTCCGTAATAATCCAGTAGTCGTCAACTCCTTCTACAACCAGATTACGTTGAGCAACCAAGTAGCTCGTGCTGCCACTCATGCCTAATGCCGCTTGCAGAACGAACTTCCCCTCTGGTTGGCTTTGTGTTAGGTCGTCGGTTACGATCACGCCATTCTCTGTTTCGCTTAGAATACGGATCCGTTCGGGAGATCGAAGGTCGATCATGAATGGCAGATGCGTGGTGTAAATAAGAGTGTTATCTTTGGCGTATGCCTCCATTCTGACAAGAAGGTCTTTTTGAGCATCAGGATGAAGGTGCAGGCCAGGTTCGTCAAGCAGGATTACACAGCCCTTGAATGTGCCTTGGCTCTCGTACATGAACATCAGATCAAAGGAAAAGAACCATTGGAATCCCTTTGACCGTTCTTCAAGTCGAATCAAGGAAGGATCATGCTGATCTTTGACAAATGTATAGAAGAACTGGCCATCGGCCCGAAATTGGACTTCGTACCGACGCTGCTTCCACCGATCGGCTATCTCATTGGTGAGTGTTGCCGATGCGTCATCCAAATCATACTGCCTCTGCTCGCGGTCTGGCTGGTTGCCCTTCTCGGCTTCTAACTTCAGGTCCAGTCCGGAAAGCTCCATGATGGTGATCAGGGTCTTGTCCTCTTCGGTGGGCTGGTTTTGTCGCTGCAGAACCTGATCAAGCCGTGCAGTTCCAGTGAAAGCCCGATAGTCCGACATGTAGATAAACGTCGGTATGCGACTTATCACAAATTCGTGAGCCTTCTTCTGTATTGATTGAGCTTTCGATAGCTGTTGTGCGATTTCCTGAAGTTTACTTTGGTATTGGGTGATGTACTGCTGTTCATTCTGGCGTTGTGGATTCTGGTTATCCGGGCTCATTACCTGCTGGAGCAGGGGGACGTGCTCTGAATGCACGTTCTCCAAATCAGAGAAACGACCTTCGTGGGCCAAACGCTTGGCTTCTCCTGCAAATTTCTCTGCCTTTTCCTTGAACTTGGCCTCGACTGGTTCTTGAAGCTCCGGCAGGGATGTGCATATTTCATCAATGTCGTTCGGATGGAGAGTGTCCGGAAACAGGTCCGAAGGAAATTCCACTTCGAACCTTCCAGCATAGTCCTTTGTAACTTCAAGCGTCGAGATGTTATCAAGTGGCTGGTCTGTGATCTTAGCCAATCCCTCTATTTCTTCAGGAGAGAGCTCAAACCTGACAGCACAGACGACTTGTTCATCGTTGCGTTCTTTCCGATGACCTCTTGGCCACTCACGGTCTATTGAGTAGGGTTCTGGCTTAAACGGGTTGAATTTATGCAAGGCGCGGAGTAGCGTTGTTTTGCCAGCTTCGTTCTTACCGACAACAACGGTCAGAGGTGTTACCTCAATCCAATCCGAATCGAGTATGCAACGATACATCTGGACACGAAAAGCTTTTATCTCCATGGGTCATTTCCTCCCGAGATCAAACAATGTTCCTTCGCTGGCGGCTAGGCGCTGGTCGATGAGGGCTCGCCAGTTGGCGACGAGTTTCTTGAGTACAGCCTGCTCGTTTGCGGTGGTGGCAACGAGGTGTTCCTCTCCGTCATCTTTCTTGCCCGCCAGGGCAGTGCCCGCCAGGGCTTGCGCGACCAAGCGTAGACGTTCCCGGTCGGGCCGAGCCTCATCAAGGAAACGGTTCAGGTTGCGCGGCTCGTTCTCGATGAGCCACAGGATGCGGTGCAGCGCATCGATGAGCGGCGCAGGAGTACCGTCGTCGCCAGGCATTCCCAGCTTCTCGTCATCGCCTCGCTCCGCGAAATCGTACAGCCGGTACTTGCCTTTCTTCTTTTCGACCAGGGCCCGGCTTCCAGTCGAGAGGCCGTTCTGGCCGTCCAGCTCCACGTTCTGTCCGTAGGTGAATACGATGGCCTCACCAGCATCCATCTCGGCGGCCTTGTATGTATAGCGCCAGAGTACGTAAAACCTACTCGGCCCGTCCACGGCTGCCACGCCGCTTCCGGCCATGCCGAAAATCTTCTCCATGAGGGTTTCCAGCACAACACCCTCGACCTCGGCCAGAAACTTCTCGGCCGGCACTTCCTCGCCGTTGGCGTACTCAACGCGAGCGAACCGGGTAAAGGCTCGCAAACCCGCGCCCACTGCGGCGATGACCAGGTCCGCCCCAGTGATGCCCATCTTCCAGAGCGTGTCCACCCGCTCGCGGACGATTTGCTCCAAGTCAGGGCTGACTTCGTTCTCATATGAACCTATTCCTGCGCCCTCCAGTTTTCGGGCAATCAGAAAGATGCTCGAAGCAAGGGCGGCCGATTCTTGGGCCCGAAGACGGCCGGGCTTTTCGGTATCGAGAGGCCATGCCTCTGTCACGATGAATCCTGCTTCACGCAGGGCATCAACAAGGGTAGCCCACCCCATGGTCGTTTTGTGAGCGTAGACAACTGTCATCTGGCCACCCGGTTTTAATACCCGGTTTGCCTCTGAGAAAGAGCGGCTCATCATTTCCTCCTCGTATGACCGCTTTGCCTTCTCTCTGTCACCGTCATGCCGCATGCTCTCTGCGACAGCCTCGCTTTTCTTGGGCGTAACTTCCGTAGAAAAATGCTCCGGGTAGAGATGTTCCGACTGTCCGCTTGAGCCAAACGTAGAAGAAATCGGAGATGTCGGCGTAGGGAACGTTGTCGTAATAAGGAGGATCGGTAATGACTGCATCGAAGGATTGTTTGGTCCATGGCAGCCCAGCGGCAGAGCCACGCTGGACGTCGCCTACAAGCGAAACGTTGGCGTCACGCAGACCAGCGGGAACGTCTTCCAGACCGGAAATCAAACTTGCGCCTTCAGGATTGAATGGATTCGTCTCAGCAAAATCCCACACCATAGGCAGGGCATGCCGTCCGAAGGTATGAACGACCCCTCGTCCACCGGTGTAGTTGAAAACGCATAGAGTGGAGTTAAAGTCTGCGAGACGATCAACGATGGCGGCCAAGAAGGTCGTAGTTGCTATTGCATGTTCAGAAGAACATGACAGCCGTCGCATATTATTCTCCGCTTAACATACAGATGCGACGATAGCAAGCAGGCAGAGCATTTGTCGGGGGGTGAAGAGATCACCCCAGGTATCTATGCCATAGGGTTGAATGCGGAAGCCGAGTGTTCCTCTGGGAGGCATAGGCTCTCCTGGCACCGTCAGTCCCGTCCGCTTGCACAACTCATCAATGCGCTTGCGTATGACCTCGTCGTCTGGGATAAACTCCGGGTAGTCATCGGCGGACAGGTAAACCTTACCTTTTCTCTCTGGACGAATACAGGCAATCGCCATCATCTGCTCACCCATACGTTTGGCGCATCCTTCCGCCTTCACGTAGCCACTATCCGCCACAGTCCCGCAAAACGGGCACGTTGCATTTCCCCCCTTCGATCCAATCGAAGGATCGAACCCCAGGCCGGCCTGCGTCGTCGCCTCGACGACCTCGAACCGAACCTTCTTCTCGTCCTTTGGCGCGATAACCTTCAAAGCAACGTACCGGCCGGGGCTTTTATTACCGCCTTTCTTTTTGCAAAGCCAGGTCTGTTTCACCAGAGGCACCGTTGCGCCACAGGACGGATTCTTGCATCGCACGGTCCGGGTCCAGAGGTATGCCACCGGCACAAGAAATCCCCCCGGCACCTTGAGTTTCAGTTGCCCTTTTTCATCTGGAAAAAGGGAAAGCTGTTCATCCGGCACCAGTTCCCTTGGCGGCTTCTCAGGATCAGGAATCAACGGATACAGGTCCCCAATCTCAGCCCTGACTTTCTTAAGCACCCAGTTGCCCCAGTAACGCACTTCCTCTGCCAAACTACCCCACGTAGTTTCGCCTTTCTCGTTCTTCGGGCCGGTCATCCCCTGGGCGTTCGGATCCGGCTTGCCGTACTTCTGGGGGTAGACGAGCGTGCAAAGCTCGATGATGTGGGCCACCGGGTTGAGATCCAGAGCGTAGGCCTCACATCCCAGCCGCAACGCCTCCAGCGGAATCGCTCCACCGCCGGCGAACATGTCCAGTACCTTGGGGCGCGGAGCACGGCCCTCCTCGATGTCCTTAACCGTGACCTTTTTGACGGTCTCCCAGGTCAACCGCTCGGCGTGTGCCTCGAGGATGTGTCTTTGCGCTTCTTTGATCGCGCATTCTGTATCAGCTTTCACTTCTGGTTTCGAATTGGACGGATATCTGCAAAGGCGCTTCATGAACTTGGCCGCGTTGGCCCTGCCAAAACTCTGTTTCTTATTATCTGGGCCGTTCTCCGGGATAAACCGCGATGCCGGCACGAGTGCCCCGTACACCGCCGCCCGACAGGCTACCAGCGGCCGCCGCGCCCACCAGAGGTGCAGCGTCGAGATGTGCCCCTTACGGACAGACTTCTCCCGCGACGCTTCGGCGCTGATAGCCTGAAACGGCAGGTAATCTTCAATCAATCGACGGTCGTCAGACATGAAGGACTTCCTCTTCGGTAATCGGCAAATCGGTACTTGCCTTGGCTGTAATCCAACTCAACATATTCAAATGACGTACCGTCATGGCCACTTCCTTTTCTTCCAACGGAGGGCGTCGTTTCTGCTTCCATTTCATAACCGCATCAAGCACATCCTTCTCCGTAAGGGGGCTGCCCTTCCACTCCTGGGCTGCAAAATAGACCGTGGCAGCTACCTCTGCCTGTTTGGTCTTCACCCGCATAAAAAGGTCGGAGACCTTATCGATAGTGGACTTCCACTGCTGGAGCTGGTCAGCATAGGCTCGCTTGGCGTCATTGAATGTTTGTCCCACATGGACGGCGAACATCCGACCTAACCGCTCCTCGTAAATCAGTCCATTGTTAACCAGGACAGTGATTCGTCCTTTCAGGGTCGGCGCATAGGGTCCGTAGCTGCCGCGTTGATACTTCAAACCGGTCGGAATACCGGACTCCGTTGCAAAGTAAGCGATCTTTTGAAAAGTGGTACGTCCGATAGGCCAGTGGAAAGGTTCCTCTTCGATTCTTCTGAGAATCTCCACAACTGCGACCCATGCAGGGCTGATTCGCTGTAGGGCCGGTCTTGCACTGGCTGCGTTCTGTACCTTGTCCAGAAAAGACACTTGTAGTTCTTCGTGGGGCGTACCGAAGGGCGCATAAAGCTCCACGGGAATGTCAAATGCTTTAAGATGTCTGTACAAGGTTGGCCCAACCACGCGCCACTCAAGCTGACCATGACCACACCCGAGAGGCGGCACAGCGAGCGACGTGATGCCCCACTCCTTGTAATGCTGCCGGAAGTAGCGCAAGCCTTCCACAATGTCCTGGAGACGCGAAACTGAACGCCAATGGTCTTTGGTCGGGAAGTTGAGAATCCAGGGCGGAAACATACGTTTGAATAGATAGGGCCGCCCCAAACGGACCTGCTTGGCATCACAGCGCTTCACATAATCCTCAAACATGTCAGGGAAGCGTTTCTTGAATTCAAGCGCAACCCCTTTTCCCATGATCCCGACGCAGTTTACCGTGTTGACCAGCGTTTGCGCCTTGGATTCAAACATATCACCCATAATTACATTCACCATGGCTCTCTCCTTATTATTTGAAAAAGAGATAGCTGTTTATTTTAACCGAAAGTTCTGTATTCAAAGTTTGAAACAGGACCATTGCATCTCGGCACGACACATATGCACCTGTAATGTAATCCGGTTTCACTTTGTCGGGCACGAGCACTTCAGCGCATTTGGCAGCTTTTTTTCTCCACTCGATGATCTGATCAGCATCTGTCCAATACTCTGCAAAAGTCCATTCTCGATTCACAATGCTGAGTCCACCGGGGGCCGCCTTGAAAATTGCATAATCGCTGGACGCATTTCTGTCAGAAACCACAACGCCAGGAAGATCGAGGATGTTTGGACTTATCGTAAGCACGCAAATTTCTTGGTGCTGGGCCCGGCGTTTGCACATCATGGGATTTCTCGCGCAGATGTAAAGATTCACGTAGTCATGCAGCTTTCTTCCCCCTGGTACGGTAACCTTTGCTCTTCGATCCTGGATCTCGTTCATGGCCACCGATTCATGTTGCACGCGCTTTCCCCGATTATGAGACAAAATATCCAGCCTGAGGATTGAAGACACATTGGCGATGGGGGTAATGTAGTGCAGTTCTGTTAATTCATGACGTTCCATTCGCTTAACCCATCTCCTGTGATGCGGCGCTCATCACTGCCTCGGCTGGTATCTCATAAAACCGCGCAGCCACGATCTCGCGTTTCGCGTGGTCGAGCCTTGCCGCCGGATCGTGAATTCGCACGAGCTCCGGCGAATCGCCCAGCGGGTCCCACACTACATAGAGCCAGTAGGTCTCGGCCAGTTGCTGTGCCTTATACCATTCGTTTATAGTAAGGCGTACGGGTTGACCGCGCATCCGTCCTTTGACTTCCACTCGTTTCACACAAATCTCACCTGTGGATTCATCCGCAACCCGATGGGCACGGATGTCGAAGCCGAGCTTCAGGTGCCCGACCCGCTCGATGCGGCCTTCGGGAAAGCCTTCTTCGATGAGTGTTGCGACGGTTATGTCCTCCGCGGCAATCTCGCTTTGTCGGCGAACGTTGGGATCGAGCAATAGGTCAGCCTTCCAGGCTGACAAGTCTTCTCCAGACAGGCTGGAAGCCTGTTCCACTGTAAAAACAATAGCAGTGGCGACATGCTTTACTGGGCCGGTTCGAGCAATCCCAAGCCGCTTCAATCCATCCAGACGCTCAGCCCTGGCCCGCTGGAGCTCATCCACCCGCTTCATGGCTTCATCTGCTGTCAGCTTGTACTCGGGCTTCGTGGTCAGCTCAGCCGCAAGAAGCATGGCTCTTTCCTGAGCCCGCTTGATCCGGACCTCAAATGATTTCTCCAGGTACTCACGGCATACCCGGGCGAAACGCTGGCGTTCCTCTTGGCTGCGGGCACGGCATTCCAGTTGGTATGTGCTTTTGAGAAAGTCCGAGGCTGGCTGTATAAATACAAGCTCAACGTTTTCAGGAGGGCTTGGATGCGGCGGGAGGTTCAGAAGAATATCGCTTGGGACAACTTCAAAGACAGGCTGCAAGTCTGTCCTACATTCTTCACGAACGGCCACCAATTCGCCGTGTAGAGGAACGTCATTACCCTTTGTATCCTTGCCCCGGATCGAAATCTCAAAGAAATGAAGGCGATACGGTTCCCTGCACAGGGGGGCGACGTAGAAACCAATCCCTCCGACAAGAAGTGCAAGTCTGTTGTTGAGCTTTTCATCCACGGCCGCGTAGAGCGGGTTTCCCGGACCCATGAGGACGGCATCGAGGTGTGCGTCCTGCTCGAGATGGTGCTTGTGAAACGTTATCTTCCGATAGGACGACTCGGCCTTGCCCAGACGACGGACCGACTGCAACCGTTCTGAACGTAATTCGGCCAGAACATGCTCGACCCGCCAGAGACCGTCCGCCCTCGACTCGATACGCAAGCCGACCTCCCTAGCGGCCGCAACAAACTGCGCCTCGACATACCGCGGCATCAGCCGCTTTTCCTCAACTTCCAAATTGCGGCGCTGAAAGGTACTGAAGTCCACATGGCTTTGTGCAAGGGCGATACCTGTAGCATTCTCGTATTCTTTGAGCTTGGCAGGATCAATGCGGTCGATTTGATCGAGATATTCATCAAGCCGCCTGGGATCGTAAGCTGCATCGCGAAGCATGTCCGGGAGGTTGACGTCATTGAGTGATAACACTTCGCCGATCACATCGAAGACACGCCCTTCCAGGGCTTCATTCATCTGGTCCAGCTTTTCGAGCAGGCGGTGGAGAATTCGCCCCTCGACAATCGGTTGGCCATCTTCGGAGTCAGTTGCCACGAAATTGAAGGCATAGACATCCCGGTCCTGGCCGATTCGGTGGATGCGCCCCAGACGCTGTTCCAGACGAGTCGGGTTCCAGGGCATATCATAGTTGATCATCAGGTGACAGAATTGCAGGTTGATGCCTTCGCCGGCAGCTTCCGTCGCCACGCATACTTGCGCGCTGGTGCGGAAAAGCTCTTGTGCCTGCTTGCGCTGATGAGGATTCATGCCGCCATGGATTTTGCATGTGCTGTATCCCCATCTTTGCAGATGTTCACGGACATAACCCAAGGTGTCCCTGTGTTCCGTGAAAAGCAACAACTTACCGCGTCCGTCTTTCAATTCGAAGAACTGCGCTTCACTGAGGCACTTTTCCAGTGCACCTAACTTGGAGTCATTTGCATTCTCCCTGACTCTGCGCGCTTGCTCAACAAGTTCTTTGAGGGCAACGATTTCTGCTCGCAATTGCTCAAGCTCCAAGGCAGCAGTATACTCGTCAACGAGATAATCACGGACAGCATCATCCAGGTCATCTTCTTCCTGCTCTGCATCCGGAAAACGTCCTTGCAGCGCCGCGAGCCGTCTGGCGCGTTGTGCCGGAGAAAGGCCTTCCAGTTCTTCCAAGAGGTCCTGCTGTTTCTTCTGCCGGCGCTTGAGAGATTCGTGGATGGCGCAAGTGGAGCTGACCAAGCGTCTCTGTAGCACTGTTCTTGTCAGGGCAGCAGAGGATCTCCTCTGCCCTGTCTGCTGGGGAATGAATTCATTGATGTAAGCGGTAACATCCTTATAGAGGGCGTACTCCTCGCTATTGAGGCAGAAGGTGACCGTCTTGGTATGCCGGTCTGGAAAGAGTCGTTTTCCATCGAAATCCTTCAAATCTTCTTTTAGACGACGCAATGACCAGGGGGAATCCTTTCCCAGCCGAAAAATGTCCTTGCGTATAGCCGCTGCCTGCTTCCCCAACCGGTGGGGCTCTGGAAAGAGATCAGGATCAATCAGTCGAAGGAAATGTGCGAACTTGTCTTCATCGCCGTGATGAGGAGTAGCTGTCAAGAGCAGGACGTGATCGGCCTGGGACGTAAGCCGTGAAGCGAGATCATACCGCTTTGTTGTTGCGATTTTCGGTTCCCGACCCTTGCCGCCTGAAATCGTGAGTGCCGAGCATTTGTGAGCTTCATCGATGATCACAAGGTCCCAACGTTGCTGCCATACACGCTCACGCACGCCTTCCTGTTTGGCGTAGTCGATGGAAAATATTATCTGAGAGGATCGCTGCCACGGGTTCGTCAGTTGCTGCTGGTCAACGGCGGAGAAGATGATGTCGAAAGTTTCCCCGAACCAACGGAGCATCTCATCCTGCCACTGAATAGTAAGCGGCGCAGGACAGAGAATCAGAACACGCTCAATAGCTTCCCGCAGCTTCATCTCCTTTATCAGGAGGCCGGCCATGATGGTTTTACCTGCCCCATGGTCGTCTGCCAGAAGAAAACGCAACCGGGGTTGGGGAAGCATCGCTTGATAGACGGCTTCGATTTGGTGCGGCAAAGTACGGATACCCGAGAGACTCACCGCGAATTGACGGTCGTGTGCATAGGCGAGGCGAATCCGGGAAGACTCAACCAGGAGACGAAGCTTATCAGCATCCACTGGCTTGACCAATTCGGAGACCTCTCGTTCGGCCCCAAAAATTGATGCGGCCTCAGTAGCAGAGATTACAGCCTCTTCCAACGAACCGTCAGGAAGGCGAACGCGACACTCGTATCCCGCTGAAGCATCTGGCCTTAAGGACCTCGCATCCTCCAGGACAACCGGAACATCGAAATGTCCCGGAAGCGAAATTCGCTGTCCAATATAAGTTGTGAGCAAGTTGCTACTTATCCTTTGCCTTCTTCTTGATGCGGCTTTTCGACCGTGATGGATTCTCCCCCGTCTTCGGAGAATTCCGCCGAGGAGCAGAATTCGATACTGATTCTTGTTGGCTGTCCTGGCGCACCCATTCGTCTATTTCGGAGAGCTTGAAACGAAAGAGGCGGCCTACTCGGTGAGCAGGAAGCCCCTTTTTATCAATCCACCGATAGACTGAATCCTTGGCTACCCCCAGATGGGTAGCCACATCCTCGACACCTACCCAGCGTTCCTCAGTGGCCATTTTTTGCCTCGTCGTTTCGTATCTATGAGATGCCTATTGCTACCAACAAAACCAAACGAAAACGTATCAAACCGGACCGTTCCTGTAAAGAACAAAAACTGATTTTCTATATTTGCGAAATTGCGGGACGTAATTGATTAAATCGAATAAGTATTATAACGGTATGAGCAAATAGCTGATTGGCAGGAGGTATGCCGAGGCAGGCCAGGCTTGATGCCCGCCCGCCTCGCTTGAGCTTGCGATAGCGGGCAGGTGGTGGGCAGGCGCCTTGGACCTTACATTACGCCAAAGGGACTTCGAATGGGTGGTCGTCGCGGTTGTATCTCATTTACCTACCACAACATAGACACGAATCTTTTCGAGTTTTTTGAGGCCGATTCCCTTTACTTTGAGCAAATCATCTACTGTTCTATAGGGACGGCCTGATATAATTCTTTCAGCAAGGACGGGACCGATTCCTCTGATAGACTGAAGTTCTCTTTCTTCGGCAGTGTTTAGGTCGAGTGAGCCTTGTGGGGATTTGGTTTTTGTTATCTGGTTCTGTATTTCCTGTAATTCGCTTTCTTCATTACGTTGTCTGGCACGGAGTTCCGAAATCCGATCGGGATCAGTCTCCGAGCAGTTTTTCTCAAGTAGGGTGCCTAAAATCAGGGAATCAAGACCTGGAATACCTAAACCATATGAAAGGTGAGTGGCTCTTGAAGCAATTTTTTTAGTTAAGGAACGTACAATAAATAACTTGAACAAATTAATGTCTTTTTTGCCGTCT
>JAGGRV010000014.1 GCA_021159445.1 Deltaproteobacteria bacterium
CCCCAAACCCCCGAGGTTTAACGCATTATGGACTCATGAATGGAATGAGGTAGAAGGTCGGGTGGGTTTTGGTGTCCCCGACCTTCCATTCACGAGTCACTCACCACGGCGCTCAGGTCGCTCCTCAGCGTTGCCCTATCCTCCGAGTGAACAGATTAATTATATCAAAAAACATAACTAAACTAACAACATAACTAAACTAACAACATAATGACCGCCAACAGCTCGGCGGTTTTTGAAAGGCTCTGCCCCGCATCAAAGCAGGTGGTTTTTCAAGGTTCAGTACCCAGCAGTGTTGGCGGCAGGTGACCTTTGCGTTCGGCGTGCGATCAGGAGGGAACGTGAATAATTGGGGCATCCCTGACTGGCTCGAAAAGGAAGTCAAAGAACGAGACAAAAATTGTGTCTATTGTGGCGTCCAAATGATTGAGCAAATGCCTCCACACGGTCCTCGGAAAAATGTAGCGACTTGGGAGCACATAATCAACGACGCAAGTATAGTAAGTCGTGAGAATATCGCCCGATGCTGCGTCGCGTGTAATGCAAGCAAAGGGACAAAAAAGCTATCTGCTTGGATTCAGTCGAGTTACTGCAAGAAGCACGGAATCAACAAAGGCACGGTTGCAGAAGTGGTGAAAAAGGCGTTGCGTACTGGCGCCTAACCCTGAGGGTAACAGGGCTATTACTTACGGTTGCGAAAGATTTTCTTTTAAATAATTTCTGAGGGTTTCCAAGGTTTGCCTTTTAAAAGACGCCCGTCCCCTCAGCTCTGCGTTCGGCGGCGAGAATGATTACGATGCACACAAACAATCAACATAAGGAAGTATTCAATGAATCAAAAAGAAATTATTGATTTTTGGGCATCCGAAGCGGAAGAATCTCTACGTGTTGCAAGACATCTTTTCGAAAAAAAAGATTATTCTTATGCGCTTTTCTTTGGCCATCTTGCTGTCGAGAAAATCATAAAAGCGGTACTTGTCAAAAATACCAATCAACAGGTGCCGCGCTCTCACAATTTATTGAGATTAGCCCAAGAAGCTCATATAGAAATAACTGAAGAGCAGAAGCATATTCTAATAAGGATTACAGCATTTAACCTTGAATTCAGATACCCTGACTACAAAAAAGAATTCAGAAAAAAATGTACCTTGCAGTTCACTGCAATGGAACTGAAAAAAATCAAAGAGGTTGTCACATGGTTGAAATCGAATCTATAGTTTTAAAAAATGTCCAATTATTCCTCGACAAACTCCGCCGAGCTGGATTCCATATTTCTAAGGCCTATATTTTTGGCTCCTACGCCAGGGGGCAAGTGGATAAATGGAGTAACATAGATGTAGCAATTGTTTCTCCCCAAATAAGCAACGACCGTTTTGAAGAACGTATAAGATTGATCGAACTGGCCATATCTATCGATGATCGGCTTGAACCACTGCCATTCAATCTTGACAGTTTCAGTGATGATGATCCTTTCGTACGACAAATAAAAAACGAAGGATTGGCAATAATTTGAGTCTTTCTTATGCTCAGGACCAAAAAAAGGGACGGATTTATTTGATTTTGTGGCTGACAAAAGCAATAGGCAAGAATTGCCGAACCATCTAATTAACGCTGACTGCAAAAACTCGCCGGTTTTTTGAAGCGCATTGCACCGCACGTAGTTTACAGGTTTTACGAAAGTTGGTACTACGCATTTTTGCGGCAGGTTAGCTCAAGCGTTCGGCCAGGCAAGTGTAATAATTTGCATCATCATTAATATGAGGAATTCCTCTCAATTCAACGCATTAAGCAAGGAAATGTTATGGCAAAGTGTCCAGTGTGCAACTCAAGAAAGGGTAAGAGAAAATGTCAACTTGTTGAAGGAATGATCTGTAGTTTGTGTTGTGGTCAGACAAGGAATAAAGAGACGTGTGAGGGATGCATATTCTATAAAGAGACAGTTCCAAAGAAAAAATATAATGAGATACCATTATATTCACCACGGCATATGGAGACTAGTTTTCAATTACAAGATTATTCAAATGCAATTGAGGGGAGTTTGTGCGCATTTGATAACGAAACGGGAAACCAAATCAAGGATGAAGTAGCAATCAGAATCCTGGAACTTCTGCTTGATAAATATTATTTCAAAGAGGAGATCATTGAGTTTTCGGATAAAATCATAGAACAAGGTTTTAATCAGGTAAAAGAGGTTATAGAAACGGATTTGAGTGATATTCCTGAAGAAGAGGTAGTAAAAATATTGGCCGTAATACGATTTGTCGCTAAGAGAAGAGCACGAGGAGGAAGAGATTACTTCTCAATCATCCACAGTTATGTCGGTGAAAGAGTTGGGAAGGGGATGCGCATATTACCTAAAGGGTTGTTTTCAAACAGTCAGTAGTAAATTCAATAGGTAGTGACCGAACAATAGAATTGAGAAGGATTTGAAGGGTGCGCTTTTTTACAAAATATTGTATTTGGTTTGAAGGGCATTGCCTTTAATAATGTTCAATGGAACCCTTCAAACTTCGATCGCATTGCGCGTTACGATCGTGGAGAATCCCGTTCACGTCCAGCCGGTGATGTTTTCTCCGATATAGACCGCCGACTGAAACCATGATCGTTGAGTTCCTTGAGGAGGCGGAACAGGAACTCATGGATGCAGTGCTGTAGTACGAGTCCAAAGAAGCCAGATTAGGAAAACGTCTACGAGTCGATGAAACGATTCCTAAAAGAAACAAACGTCAGACACATCTGCACCGAGTGACGTACGTGAGGGCAAGACGCGAGGGCAAAAGTTTGAATCAGTGGATAGCGGAAAAGTTGGAGCAGGCCAGCCAACCAGACGCTGCCGCCGCCGCTAACCGCTGATGGCTAACAGCTAATCGCTCAACTTAGGTATTAGATTTTTCGTCCTCAGCTCATTGATAATTTTTTCGCAGACCTCATCTTGTGTAAGGTCAGCGCACTGCACTGTGATGTCTGCATACTTCGTGTACAAGATAAAGCGTTCATCAAACAGTTCAGCAAAGCTCTGATCCGGGCGTTTTGCCAAGCCTCTCGTGTCAAAATTGTTTATTCTCGATTCCAGCGTCTGCAGACCCACATCCAGAAAAACGATTATGCCCGCTACCTTCAAGTGAGTCATGGCGGCATGACTGTAAGCAGCGCTTCCTCCTGTGGCGATGACGTGATTCCGGCAGTCTATACCAAGGAGGGTATCTTCCTCGATCTTACGTAAGGCCATGTGGCCGTCTGTGTCTACTATGTCCTGCAGGGATCGACCAAGGGATGTCTGGATAAGGACATCCGTATCAACAAAGTCGAGTGACGTCAGCTTAGCCAAAATGACGCCGACTGTGCTCTTGCCTGATCCAGGCATCCCGATCAAAACAATGTTGGATAGTTTTTTATTCATATGCAAAAAGCTAATGGCTAACCGCTCAATTCACTTAGAACATCATGTGACACATAACGAGCGCCATTATAATTCCTGTGGTATCTGCAAGCAGGGCGGCCGCTACTGCATGTCGGGTCCGAACCACGCCAACGGCACCGAAATATACTGCCAGGACATAAAAAGTGGTTTCCGTGGAGCCCTGCATTGTGGAGACCAAAAAGGATGAGAAACTGTCCGGGGCACGGCTCACTACCTCACTCATGATTCCAAACGCCCCGGAGCCTGAAAGGGGCCTCATAAAGGCCATAGGAAGTGCATCCGCCGGCATTCCGATCATTGATGTGAGCGGTTGGAATGCTGATACCATCAGGTCAAAAGCGCCTGAGGCCCGAAACATGCCGATGGCAACCAGGATCATTACAAGAAAAGGGATAATTTTTACCGCCACCTGGAACCCTTCCTTTGCGCCTGCGGTAGCAGCTTCATATACCTTGACACCTCTAAGATAACCAAACAAAAGAAGGCTGCACATAATTACAGGGACCAACCAGTAAGAAAGAATCTCCCTACCCAGGTCTTGCCAATCAGTGCCGGTGATTAGACGAAACACGGCCCCACCCGCAAAGGCAAGGATGATCAGGATGACCGCCCACCTGCCGACCCATCCGGGCGGATGAAGTTCTTCGTCGGCCTCTTTCTCTCCATTGTAGACCGTGGCAGGGTCCTGTTCCGTATCCTCAGGGTCTTTGCTCACTGTCTCTGCGGGTATTTTGTGATTACTGAAGCGAATAAAGGTCTTTGATGCGATAATGGCCATTGTGGTAGAGCAGATTGTTGCAATAAGTGAAGGAATAAGAATGGAAGCGGGTTCTGCAGCACCGGCGGCTGCCCGCACGCCAATTACGCCCAAAGGAAGGATCGTGACGCTTGACGTATTGATCGCCAAAAATAGACACATCGCATTAGTGGCCTCTCCCTTGTTCGGATTCAGCCGGTCGAGTTCCATCATCGCCTTGATTCCCATTGGTGTGGCGGCATTGCCAAGTCCCAGGGCGTTGGCGGCCATATTCATAATCATGGCCGACATGGCCGGATGCTCGGCAGGCACATCAGGAAACAGACGGTGCATGACTGGACGAATGGCACGGGCAATAAGACGCATCAAGCCCCCGGCTTCAGCGACTTTCATAAGACCAAGCCACAGTGCCATAATCCCGATCAAGCCGATCGCCAGATTAACGGAACTCTTTGCGGATTCGAATGAAGCATCAACCAGTTGCTTCATTCTGCCGTTGTAAGAGGCGACCACAGTAGCCAAAAGTATCATAAAAAGCCAAATCAGATTAATTGCCGCCGGACGCTTTTTCATTGGCTCAACTATGCTACACACGTGCCGGAAATCAGTTCCATGGCGAGATCTGCCGCCCTTTCCGCCGCTCCTGATCCACCCAAGGCATTTTTTACCTCCTTCAAGTCCTTGATCATATTCTCTCTCCCGGCGTCGTCCCTGAGTAGAGACAGCGCCTCCTGAGAGAGTCGCCCGGGAGTGACATCTTGCTGAATTATCTCAGTTACTACCCGGCGTCCTGCAATCAGGTTTACCAGAGATGCAAAAGGCACCTTTATAAGACATTTCCCCAGAAGACATGTAATAAGGGACACCTTATAGGTAACTACCATGGGAGTTCCCAAAATAGCAGCCTCAAGGGTGACGGTTCCAGAGGCCGCAAGTATCAGGTCAGAAGCGGCTATGGCATCATAGGTCTGCCCCTTCACCACCTGAATAATTTGGTGATTTGGTGATTGAGTAATTTGGTGATTGAGTGATTTGTCCGTCTGTGATTGTCTGTGCGGGTCTGTGGTTATTAACTCAGTAGTTCGATGATTGAACGATTCCAGAATTCCGGGATCAAGGGATGGAGCAAGCGGTACCACGAACTGGATATCCTGCCTATCTTGAAAGATCCTCTCGGCAGCACCTGCCATCACAGGAAATAGCCTGGAGATCTCGCTCTTTCGGCTGCCAGGGACAAGTCCCACTATTGGCCTTTCCGGATTGAGCCCTGCCTTTCTGCAAAATTCGGTTTTGGAGACCTCGGCCTTGACTACGTCAAGAAGGGGATGGCCCACAAAGCTCACTTCCATGCCGCGAGACCTGAAAAAGGCCTTCTCAAAGGGCAGAATAACAGCCATCCGATCTACCAGACGGCGAAGTTTTTTCACTCTGCCCTGACGCCAGGCCCATACCTGGGGACTGATATAGTAAAATATGGGAATTCTCAGCTTCTTTGCCCTGCTGGCCACCTGGAGGTTGAACTCCGGATAATCTATGAGAATGAGTAAATCCGGTCTCTCTTTGCGGAGCCATGCTGTGGTACGGCCAAAGGCCTTTAAAATCGGTCTGATATGACCGATGACCTCCACCACCCCTACCACCGCGAGTTCAGAGCTTGGAAACAGTAACTCCAGCCCTGCCTCCTCCATTTTTGGACCGCCAATGCCTACAAATCTTGCCTGGGGCAGTCTGGACTTAAGGGCATGGATGAGGTTTGAACCATGAAGGTCGCCGGAGGACTCTCCGGCTATAACAAATACCTGCACCCACTAATTCCTCATTGCTGATTCCTGATAATACTGCCAAGGTCCAGGGTATTGAGCCCTTGCATAATCCGGGCATTTATATCCAGAGCGAGCTTCAGTGCCCTCCTGCCCGATTCTCCTGTAACTTTTGGTTTTTCAAGGCCCTGCACTGCCCTTACGAATGACTCAAGTTCGTCATAGAGCATGTCTGTTCCCTCGTGGGTCTTGAATTCAGGTCTGATGGCGGCCATCGGGCCTGCGCTTAAGTCTCTGGTCACAACAAGACTCTTGCGCTCTGCGCAATCCGCAGAGATATAGGCCCCTGGTTGAAATACCCTGATTCTGCGCATATCTTGGAGAGAAATCCGGCTTGCCGTAAGATTCGCTGTACATCCATTCTCGAAAATAAGCCTTGTGTTTGCAATATCCACTTTTGGGGTGAGTACCGGCACACCCACTGCCCTTATTTCTTTAAGGGGTGAGTGCACCAGGGCCAGTATTATTTCCAGATCGTGAATCATAAGATCCAGGACTACATCCACGTCAGTAGCCCTGTCCTTAAAGCCGCTCAGCCTGTGGGCCTCTATAAAAAGGGGATGCGCCACCTTTGCCTCAAGCACCTTTATGGCAGGGTTAAATCGCTCCAAATGCCCCACTTGGAGTATCAGGCCTTGCTCTTTTGCCAAGCTAATGAGCTCATCCGCTTCCTCCACAGTAGTAGAGATAGGTTTTTCAAGCATGCAATGCACACCATAGGAAAACAGTATTTTGGCAACTTCGTGATGATGAATAGTGGGGACAACCACTGATGCCGCATCGATCTTTCCTGCGATCTCATGGATATCAGTGTAGGCATCGGTCCCCACCTCTTTGGCCACGTCCTGTGCACGCTCAGGAGATATGTCCACTACTCCAACAAGGTCTACTCCCTCCATCTGCGCGTACTTCTGGGCATGAAACCGCCCCAGATATCCCACTCCTATGACTGCTGTCCGAATCAATGTGTTTCTCCGTGTAACTATTCAGGCTGAAGGCTGAAGGATTTCAACCATTTCGCAACGCTCAAACGCTCTAAGTTTCGTCCCTAACAGTCTTCAGCCTTCAGTCTATCCACCTGGAATGATCTCCGTCAATGCCAACCACGGCTATTGATGACCTGTCAGCCAGATCAATGGTAGAATCCCTGTCAAAAAACAGGGTGCGGCCGGCCTCTACAGCCAGGACTGATGCCTTGACCCGGATCATCTGCGCAATGGTTCCAACTCCCACGGAAGGAAGGTCAAATCTGATATCCTGTGTGGGCTTACAGACCTTTATTACCACCGCACCCGACCCACCCAGTTGCCCGCCCCGCCGGATGGTCTGATCTGTTCCTTCAATTGCCTCAACAGCCAGTACAGCGCGATCCTTGACTACCAGACACTGGCCTATGTCAAGACGCCCTATCTCCCTTGCGAGTTCCCATCCGAAGTGAATATCTTCCCACTGGCTCTTTGAGGGTTTGCAGCGGGTCAACACACCGGAGGAAACAAGTAGCTCCTTTAAGAGGATAGTGGAAGAAAGAATCTGGATGCCTTCTTGCTCAAGCTCCGCAGCAATGGACCTCAATATTCCGTCATCCAGCCTGTTGCCCAGGCGTCGCCATAGGTTTATTGCCCTGAGATCAGGGTGGACGTCCTTAAATATCCTGGTCTTTGTTATAGAACCTGCAAATATGGCCTCTGACGCCCCTGCTTTTTTAAGTGTTTTTATAAGCTTGCCTAACTGCCCCAGGTAAACCCATTCAATTTGATCCACTTCCTCTGAAAGCAAGGGATCTGTTTCCCCCTTATGAGCTACCGCCACTATCCCACGGCCCTGCCTTCTGGCAGCCCTGGCACACAGCAGAGGAAATTGTCCTCCCCCTGCCACCAGCCCCAAAGGATGGTCCTGCATCAAGGTTCCTCTGCCCCATTTGAGGCCATGGGCACGCCCCTTTTGGAAGACCTGATAAACTCGGTAAATTTTTTTACCTCGGGCATGGCCCCAAAGCGGGATTCCACGACATCAAGGGCATCTCCCACAGTAGCACTTCCTTGAAAGATCACTCGATAAGCCTCTTTCAAGGCATCAATAGCCTCTCTCGAAAGCCCTTGCCGTCTCAGCCCTACCAGATTCAGGCCATAGAGATGGTCCCTTTGGCCCCAGTACTTCACATAAGGAGGTATATCCTTATTTACACCTGACATGCCGCCCAGAAAGGCATGGGCACCGATTCGGCAGAACTGATGGATAGCCGACAGTCCACCGATGATGGCGTACTCTCCTATCTCCACATGTCCCCCAAGAGTGACCCCGTTTGCCATGATCACTTGATCTCCAACCTGGCAGTCATGGGCCACATGACAATAAGCCATAAGCATGCACTGCTTTCCGACTCTTGTAATACCGCCTCCACCTTGAGTCCCGCGGTGGACTGTGACGAACTCTCTGATTATAGTCTGGTCGCCTATCTCAACCTTTGTTGGCTCGCCAGCGTACTTCAGATCCTGAGGAGGGGCTCCAATAGATGTAAACTGGAAAACCTTTATCTTTTCTCCAAGCCGGGTATGGCCCTCAATTACGGCATGGGGGCCTATTTCCGTCTCCGGCCCTATCTCGACTTCAGGCCCGACAACCGCATAGGGCCCTATCTTTACTCCTCTTGCAATTTCTGAATCCGGGGAAATTATGGCTGTTGGGTGTATATCTTTCTCAATAAGCATCATATTGTCCAGGCATTGATTTAATAGTTGATAAGCTAAATTGAGCGATTAGCCTTTAGCGGTTAGCTATTAGTTTAATGATTACAGGATACTTTATCATTACAGACTCACCCATTGGGTGTTATTTCTAATTAACGTAATACCCTTCTTTTTTAAAGCTAAACGCTAATGGCTAACAGCTAATCGCTTAACTTAGGTTTTAGCTAATAAGCTAAAAGCTAATTTAATGAGCGGCTGCTATAAGCACAGCCTCTGCCGCGACCTTATCATCGACAGATGCCTTGCCTTCCATTTTCCATATAATCGATTTACGTTTTATGAGTTTTAGTTCCATAATCAACTGGTCGCCAGGGACCACCTGCCTTCTAAAGCGCACTTTATCCATCCCTGCAAATACCAGCAGCTTGCCCTCAAGACCATCCGGATCTGTATTCTTGGCAAAAAGGATCCCTGTCTGGGCCATGGCCTCCAGGATAAGGACCCCTGGCATAATAGGCTCTCCGGGGAAGTGACCCTGGAAGAAAGGCTCATTTATTGTAACGTTCTTAAGTGATTTGATGCACACACCAGGTTCAACGCTCAAAACCCGGTCAACCAGCAGGAAAGGATACCTGTGAGGCAACAGGGCCGATATCTCTTGTATTCGGAGTTGGCTATTCATCGTTTCCATTTTCTTTTCCTAATAACCTGTCTTCAAGTATGTCTATACGTCCTTTAAGATCACGGACTTGTTTTACCATCTCAGGAAGGCGCTTGAGAGCAATTCCAACCCTTAAAAACAATTTGTGAGGCATTGCAGGAGACCCTGTAACCACCTCGCCTGCTGCCAGGCTTTTGGTAACTCCGGATTGCGCACCTACCATGACCCGATCCCCCAATTCTATATGACCTCCTACACCGACCTGACCTCCCAGCACCACTCCCTTACCTATATGGGTACTCCCTGCGATACCGACAAAGGCCACAAGCAATGAGTCGGCCCCTATAGACACGTTGTGGCCGACCTGTACAAGGTTATCGATCTTGGTGCCCCGGCCTATACGGGTTTCTCCCAGTGCTGCCCTGTCTATGGTGACGTTGGCACCTATCTCCACATCGTCCTCTATCACGACTATGCCGATCTGGGGAATTTTTACATGGGATTCACCGCGCCTGGCATAACCGAACCCATCGCTTCCGATTACCGTCCCTGCATGTACTGCCACTCTTTTCCCTAGACGACAGCCCTCATATACTACTACATTGGGATAAAGGGTTGTTTCGTCCTCAATACATACATCATTTCCCACATGCACTCCGGGATGGAGTGTCACATACGAACCAATGCGCACCCTATCACCAATAAATACTCCGGGATATATGCTGACATTCCGATCTATCTCACAATTTGAGCCCACATGTGCCTTAGGACTCACCCCCAACGCGCTGAAAGGCTTATCCAAAAAAGCTGTTGCTATTAAGGCATAGGCGAGATATGGATCTTTAACCAGAATAGAGGGACGATCCAGGAGGTGGGGCCAGTCCTCTGGAAGTATCAGGGCCCCTGCCATGCTCTTCTCCACCTCCTCTCCATAGCGGGATCCGACAGCAAAACTTATTTCGTCCGGCCCTGCAGCCGTCAAGGCCTGTATGCCGCTGACATTGAATTCAGGAGGTCCTTTGAGTTCTCCCTGCAACATTTGGGCTATTTCTCCAAGTGTCTTCATGGTTTACTGATCACCAAATTCAAAAGCTTCCCCCCATCCTGAATTCCCAGTTGCTCGAGTCATCATCATCCTCTTTGTTTATATTGAAACCCCACTCTATGCGAAGGGGTCCCATGGGAGACAGCCACCTTATGCCGGGACCCACAGACATGCGTGTAGTTTGGTTGCTGTAATCATTATCTTTGTCCCAGCAGTTTCCCATATCCAAAAAGATTACACCATTCAGACCCATATTTTTCAGTAGCGGAAAGATGGTCTCAAGCTGCATAAAACCCATGTAATTACCGCCGACACGATCGTCATCGTCGCTCTCTGGATCTGTAGGACTTATACGGCCATACTTGTAACCTCTGACAGAGTCGATACCGCCCAGAAAAAAGCGTTCGTAAATAGGGAGTTTCCCTCCGCTCCCCTCGGTTACATAGCCGGCTCCAGCTCTCACGTGGCCGATGATGGACTTCCAGATGGGATGGTAATAGCTGATACCGCCTTCCAGTTTCACAAAGGAGCTGTCACCGCCAAGGAGCCCACCTGCATATTCAATTGAGACCCTGTTATTCCAGCCATGGGCAGGATTGTAGTAGTCATCTCTTGTGTCATAGGTGAGACCAGTGCCTACAGACCTGGTAGAATGGATATCCTGTGAATCCCTTATGATTGTTGATGCATTGTCAGAAACGTCCGTCATATCAGTATTATCCATTCTCAGCTTAATAAACGCACTGAGATCATCGTTCAGGGGGTAGCCAAAACGCAACGCACCTCCCGTGCTTTCCTTTGTGTAGTCGTCATATTCCCGCTCCCAATTGTACATTTCAATACCAAGAGAAAGTCGAGTATCCCTGAAATAAGGCTCGACAAAACTCAGTGAGTATCGATTAGTCTCCGAGCCAAGTACGCCCTTGAAACTCAGGGTCTGACCCTTCCCGAGAAAATTCCTTTGGTTGATCTCCCCCATGAGCATTATTTTTTCCACTGAGCTATAACCTGCCCCTATGCTGAAGGTGCCGGTTGCCCGCTCCTTGACCTCCACCTTGAGGTTCATATATTCTTCGCTGCTCCCTTTGCTGGGGACAAGATTTACATCCTCAAAGTAACCCAATCTGTTCAGCCTTTGGGTACTCTTTCTGAACCCGGAAGCGCTGAAAAGCTCAAGCTCTTTGACCCTGAGTTCCCTCCTGATGACTTTATCTCTGGTCCTTGTATTTCCAACTATTTCTATTCGTTCAAACTTTACACTTGGACCTGTATTCACCAGCAGCGTTATGTTTACCAGCTTTTTCTCCGGGTCCTTTTCAATCCTCGGAGTAATATCGGCATAGGCAAAACCCTCATCTGCATACAGATCTGTGAGCTTCAATATGTCCTGGCGAAGTACCTGCCGGCTGAAAACAGGCTCCTGACTGATCTTAAGCTCGCTTAAAAGTTTTTCCTTGTCCTTGAAAAAGTTCTGCTCTATATCTACCTGACCTACTCCATAACGACTTCCCTCTTCTATGGGAATCGTGATATAGAGCCAGGCATCTTCCCTCCGGATCGTAGGGCGGCCCACTTTGGCATCCACATAACCCTGATTGTGGTAATAGGCGGCAATCCTTCCGAGGTCCCTCTCCAGGGCATCCTGCTTTAGGACAGCCTGGTCACCCTTAAACAGGGCCACGATATTGCTCCAGGAAGGAATCCAAAGAGGTTTTTTCTCTGAGGTCTCCAACAATTTTTTTAATTCCTTATCAGAAAAAGCCTGGTTACCCTGGAATTCAATGGCCTTGATACGGACCTGCTCTCCTTCCGTAATCTCAAACACCACATCGGCTGTCTGCCCTGACACCTGTTCCACTGAGGCCAGAATGCTGGTTCCAGCATAGCCCTTTTCCATATATAGGGCCTTGATCTTCTCGGCATTTTCCTGAAGGGTCTTTTCCTGAATAATAGTATATGGCTTAAGATCTATGATCTCACGTATCTTTTTCTCTGGGATTTCTTTATTGCCGGAAAATTTGATTTTCTTTATAGCAGGCTTTTCTTTCAGTATGAAGGTCACCATGCGACCAGAAGGACTCTCATCGACATCCACCTGTACGTCATTGAAGAAATCCATCTTATATATACTCTTAATATCAGAGGCAATAATCTCAGGATCGAAGAGATCACCGGCCCTGGTCACAGTCGTCTGTAAAATTGCGTCGGTATCCACTCTCCTGTTACCACTGACACATACCTCCGCCACTAGGTAAGGGGCAGCCAGGACCTTTACCATCTCGGTTTCCATCTGATCCAGAAGCATACTCATCTCGCGCCGATCCCCTTTGGCAAAAAGACTCCTTGGCTCACCAGCAGTATCCTCCAGGTCAACAAGCCTTAAATTCAGGCCCAACCACTCTCCAAGGCAGCTAATACTCCCATAAAACACAAACTGAACCTGTTGGGCCTTTCCAGCTTTAATAACATCATCCAAAGACTCTGGTGGTTTGTCTTTTGACAAAAGCACTGTATATCCACGAGATTTAAGGCGCCGGGAAAGTCCTTCCTGCACCTCATCTACCAGGCAGGACTTATCTTTTGGCCCATAATAAGCCAATGGGGTCCCAAGAATGGTTGCAGATGGAAGAGAAATGCTTCCCATGGTACTGGAGATAAAAATAAATTGAAAAGGCAGAGACAAAACAAAACATACGGCAAGTAAATAAAATGACTTATATATAAAGACTATCAGTCTTCGTAGAACATTAGAGGTTTTCATTTATTTTTTCCATATAAAATTAAATTATCACCTAAGTTGAGCAATTAGCTGTTAGCCATTAGCGTTTAGCTTTGAAAAATCAGGGCATTACGTTAATTAGAAATAACACCCAACGGGTAAAAGTTTGTAATAGTAAAACATCCTGTAATCATTAAACTAATAGCTAACCGCTAAAGGCTAATCGCTCAATTCAGGTATTACCATCAAGATATACGCCCCACACCAAAATTCTTAAGTTCAGAGGCGTTGAGTTCAATAGCTAAGCCCCCGGCCAACCCGATACATCGGTCCATACGACTTGCTAGGGCCAAATTATGGGTAACAACTACCACGGTTGTGCTGTATCGTTTATTTAAGGTAAAAATTAATTCGGCGGCCTTTTCTCCAGTCCTTTCGTCAAGATTTCCAGTAGGTTCGTCAGCAAGGAGCAACCTGGGTTTTCTTACCATGGCCCTTGCCAGGGCTACTCGCTGCTGCTCACCACCTGAGAGCTGACCAATGCGGTGATCAAATCTCTTTTCAAGACCAATTTCAGCCAGTATATCCTTTGCCATTTCCCTGGCCTTGGGCCTGGATTCCCCAGCCACAAGACACGGCATCATAACATTCTCAAGGGCAGAAAACTCCGGCAAGAGGTGATGAAACTGAAAGACAAATCCCAGTTCTTCATTACGAAACCTGGAGAGTTTAGTATCATTCCAGGAAAATACATCCTCTCCAAAGTGGAGAACCTTACCGCTGGTAGGGCAATCCAGAGTGCCCAGTATATGAAGAAAGGTGGTCTTCCCAACCCCTGAAGCCCCAACTACTCCAACAATTTCACCGGAATAAATCAAACACTTGAGATCCTTCAGTACCTCCACCTTGAGTCCATTGTTCGTGAAGACCTTTATAAGACCATCAATTTCTAAAACCGAGGTTTTGTTACTTAGCCCATGACAAGACAAAGGATCTCTTGCACCAGCAGACTCTAACAAAGTTTTTTGAGCTCCAGTCATATATAGAATAAAATAAGTAAAAAAAATGATCCCATTGATAACAAATAAGACTATCTCAATCAAGTAAAGAGGTACATGTAATGTTGAATTTTGAATGTTGAATTTTGAATTAAGGTAAAGTATATATTTTTTAAATTTTCTTCCACAATTCACAATTCAGCATTATCTATAAACAGGAGGACACTTAAATATGTCCAAACTGCCTGTGCTTTTCGGTCTCCATAACCATCAACCCCTTGGCAACTTTCACCAAGTTGTAGAGAGGTTGACCAACACATGCTATCGTCCTTTTCTGCAGGCCATCTCCAGCGCCCCATGGCTTTCATTTTCCATCCATGTTAGTGGAACTCTTCTTTCATGGTGGGAAGACAACGACACTGCAATTATTGACCTCTTGGGCGGCATGGCAGATGAAGGACAAATAGAACTTTTGGGCGGTGGCTTTTATGAACCAGTCCTTGCTGCCATATCCCGAGAGGACAGAAAAGAACAAATACTAAAACTTAGTGAATACTTTGAGCGGCGTCTTGGGCAAAGGCCCAAAGGAGTCTGGCTTACAGAGAGGGTATGGGAAAACCAAATAATTGAGGATCTGTTGGATGCGGGCATACAATTTGTTATCGTAGATGACCGGCATTTCCTTGTAACAGGTTTTAATAAAGAGGATCTCTATGGCTACTATCTGACAGAGTCAGGTGGAGAGACACTGGCGGTTTTTCCAATAGATGAGACCCTACGTTATCTTATCCCTTTTTTGCCAATGAACGAGCTTGAGGAATACTTGAGACAGATTGCTGCAAAAGGGAAGATGGCTATTTATGTGGACGACGGCGAAAAGTTCGGCGCCTGGCCCGGTACTCATAAGTGGGTTTACGAAGACGGATGGCTTGATAATTTTCTGGAGTCTACTTCTCGATGGAAAGAGGAATTCATTGATTGGACTACATTTTCACAAGTCATGGACAAGGTACCCGCATCAGGTGTCTGCTATCTCCCCAACGCATCCTATGAGGAGATGGAGCAGTGGACTCTTCCTGCAGGTCATATTTTGAAGCTCCAGGAGTTGATCAAGTCCTTGGGCCCGGAGGCCAAAGAGGTCTACAGGCCATTTTTGCGTGGAGGTCACTGGAAAAATTTCTTTGTGAAGTACCCGGAGTCAAACCACATGCATAAACGCACTGCTGCTATAAGCCGGATGAGCCTCAATACCCGCTCACCCAACAGACAGGCCAGGGACTATATCCTTTCGGCCCAGTGTAACGACGCATATTGGCATGGTATCTTCGGCGGTCTTTATCTCCCACATTTAAGAAATGCCGTATGGCAGTCAATACTCAAGGCCGAAGCCGGACTCCGCAAAGGACAAGACCTCTTAATCGAGAAATCAGATATTAATAAAGACGGCCTCCCTGAGATCATCATTTCGTCCGGGGATGCCTGTCTGGTCTTTGAACCACATTCTGGTGGACAGTTAGTTGAGTTCTCCCTGTTTGACCCTCCCAACAATTATTGCAACACCCTGACCAGAAGGCCTGAAGCATACCATCAGGCCCTGAGAAAAATTCTGGAGAATGGTACATGCGACAATAACAGAGAACTAAGTGAAGGTGTCTCAAGCATCCACAAGCTCACAAAGACCGTGGACCTTTCCATGCTGGATGAGCTCACATACGATTGGTACAGGAGAAATTCCTTCATAGATCACTTTTTTGACCCAACGGCAATCCTCGATGATTTCAAGAGGTGCGATTTCAGAGAATGGGGAGATTTTGCCAACCAGCCCTTTGAATCCCGTATTGACAGGGGAACTCTTATTTTTGTAAGAGATGGAGGCATCTACATGCCCGGCTCTCCCAAAAGGCCGGTTCGCCTGACCAAGAGCTTCATTTTTAAGAATAGGGGCATGGCAGTCACTGCCAAATACGCCCTTAAAAACAATTCTACAGACAGGATAAACTGCCGATTTGGTGTTGAATGGAATATCTTTCCGGCATTTCTGGCCTTAGGAAACGGGAAAATCCTTATGGAAGGACAAGAACAGATTTTCAGCTCTCCCTGGGAACAGACAGGAAATAAGATAACCTTTGTGGATCTGGCGATAGGTGCCGAACTCCATATTGAGCTTGGCCAGGACAGCACTATCTGGGGATTCCCAGTAAACACAGTAGCCCAGTCAGAGAGCGGCTATGAAAAAACAGTCCAGGCTATTTCCATCATGGCCCATCAAGAACTGAAACTTGAACCCGGAGAGGAGTGGCAACAAGGAATCACCTGCCAGGTGGAGACAGCAGCCCTGAAGAGCGCCTTTTATCCAGGCCCTTAACATCTTCAGCTCAGGGCGCATTTACGCGTTGGGGGACCTAAATTTAGTAATGAACATCGAACATCGAACATCGAATGTTGAATGGGAAAAGATGAAGAAACAGACTTATGACCTGGGAAAAAGACTGCTCCCCTCTGTATCAAAACGGCTGATAAGGAACGGGAGATAAATAAGTTGGACAAAAATTAATAGGATTTTTTGTTGTATTC
>JAGGRV010000535.1 GCA_021159445.1 Deltaproteobacteria bacterium
AAATCTCAATTAATATTAGTGGGTTACGCTCTATATCAAACTGAACCAGTGCCCATATTAACAACAGCCATATAAAACATTTCAGAAAAATATACACGACTGGTGCAAGATCGCATAGGCCTTCATCTCCTTGCTTTTCCGTAGCCAGCCTTGCGAACCTCTTCTTTAAGATATAATATATCTTATATCTCTTGATGGAGGAACGAAATGGAAAAGGTGCTTGTTTCTTTGCCTGATGATCTGGTGGCCCGAATGCGGACGATCATTCCAACTAGACAGCGAAGTAAAGTCCTCGCCAAATTGCTGGAAGAAGAGCTAAAAAAGCGAGAAAATGAGCTTTATAAATGCGCTTGCGAAGTAGATGCGGATGAAGCCCTCAACACAGAAATGGCCGATTGGGACACAACAGTAGGAGACGGAATTGAAGGATCTGAAACGTGGTGATGTTTATTGGGTTAATCTCGATCCGACAAGAGGCTCTGAAATTCGCAAAACAAGGCCCTGTGTTCTCGTAGGAGCGACACCCATCAACAAAGCAAGACGAACTATCATTGTTGTACCTCTTTCATCCTCCGGAGTGCCCAGACCACCTCTAACCGTTCCTGTCAACTGTCTTGGGAAACAGGCATTAGCAGTTTGTGATCAGATACGCGCAATAGATAAAACTCGTCTTGTTAAACGTGCGGAGTCTCTTGGAAAGGAAGATTTGGCCGAACTCGACAAAGGTCTTCGCCAGGTCCTATCGCTCTGACTGAAGAAAGGGATCTTGCGGCGCAATTGTGAGGATTATCATATGCCTCTAGCAACATCCCTCGTGATCCGTGTGTACTGCATGGAGTAAGCGCACTCCCAATCTGCCGGCAGCTTGGGCCACATTGTTGGCAGGCAGGAACAGGGCCGGGCTGTCGCTGTTATTTTTTATTCGCTTACTATCGTTCTGACTCTTGCCAGTGCGTCACTCGTTACGGTGTCCGGTGCTTTTTCGGCAAACTGAACGCCTCTTTCTATAAAGTCGATCATTTTCACTTGTTGACACAATACAACGCCCTTAATCATCTTTCCATTAAGCAGAACTTCAAAACCATGGCCTCTAACCCTGCTTGTGATCGGCGCAACCATAGCCAGCATAATTTTCTTATTGAAAGGAGATGGAGAAAGAACAAGGGCGGGCCTTTTACCCATTTGCTCATGCCCGGCTGCAGGATCAAAATTAGTCCACACAACATCACCGCGTTTTGGGATATACTTTTTTTTAACCATTACCAAACTTCATTGCCAACAGGTTCAGCGTTAAGCCATTCTTGATCTTCTTTGGTGAGCTTCATTGATCCGGACTTACACTGGCTAAGAAGTTCTTCAAGTTTATATTCCTTCTTTTCCTTAATAGGTGTGATAATGATTTTACCGTTAACGGCCTCAACATTGACCTCTTGGTCAAGGTGTAAATCGATGGATTCAACTACGGCTTTTGGAATCCTCGTTGCTAGGCTGTTGCCCCATTTTTTAATTATCATGCGCATAATTTAACCCTTCATTCAAAGTTTAAACATTATTTATACTTGGCAATATAGTATTTCAAAAAGCATGTGTCAACATTGTTTAAACTTTTTTCAATTCGTCCAGGCTTTTTTATCTTCAAACCTTTTTGGTTCCTGATTACTTTGTTGGCAACTGTGGCAGGCTTAATTGACCGTTTCTGACACAAAAAAGTGCTTGGACTATGGGCTAAGGCATGGTTTCGGTATTGCCATGATTGAGGCTGGTGTACCTATTACCCTGGTTCGTGACCTCCTGGGCCATGCCGACTTGAAAACAACGGAAATTTACCTTTCCGCTGTGGGCCGGGAGAAAAGGCATATTGTTTTAAAAGCCTGGGATTAAAATTTGACAATCATTATAATGAACATTATAATGATAATATAAAAGCAAAGTGGGTAGTGGTATGACAACAGCAGTAAAAACAGAACGAATCACCATACTAGGCACACCGCGATTTAAAGCTTTTTTAAACAGAGAAGCAAAAAAGGAAGGCAAGAGCCTTTCTGAGCTAGTTCGGCAGCGGTGCGGAGACAAGCCTCAAAATGAAGATGAAGAGTTGTTAGCAATTTTATTGAAAGAGGTTGGTGATGCAATGGCCAGGGCTGAGGTTTCTTTGGAAAAAGGATTGACCGATGCGGAACGGGTGTTAGCTGAAATAAGGAGCGCCGCGTGAGCACAATAAAAGATGCTATATCGGCGATGAAAAAGGTCTTGTTGATGGTCGATAAAGTAGATCGTGCTGGAAAAGTGCTTACTGAGATATCCAGCGAGTTGCGCGATCACGACCGAAGATTAATCCGATTGGAAACGATGGCTGAAATTGCTAAAAATCAACCTCGATTAACGGCTGAACCAAAATAACGGAGTGGCCATGAAAGAGCTTTTTGACCGGTTTTGATTTACATTATAAGGTAAAGAGGATGTTGAACAGTTTTATCCAAAAGCTAACTGCACAAGGTCGATAAATTGTGACACTTGTTACGGCAAAAGCACTTGAAAAAACGTATATCGCCGGCGACATCACTGTCAGGGCTATACGCGGAGTTGATTTTGTCATTGAGCCGGCTTCCTTTGTTTCTTTTGTCGGCCCGTCAGGAAGCGGGAAAAGTACTCTGTTGAACATGATTGGCTGTCTTGACCCTCCAACCAGCGGCTTTCTTGAAGTCGCCAGCCAGGATGTGACGCATCTTAGCTCAAAGGAATCGGCCCGTTTCCGGGGAGAGCATATTGGTTTTATTTTTCAGGATTTCAACCTAATTCCAGTACTTACTGTATTTGAAAATGTGGAGTATCCTTTGCAGATGGTGCAAAATTGGCCGAAGGAGAAACGGCGAAAACGGGTGCAGGAGTTGTTAAAATCCGTTGGAATGGCTGATCAGGGTGCTAAATATCCAAACCAGATCTCAGGCGGCCAGAAGCAGCGGGTGGCTGTGGCACGTGCCCTGGTTACTAATGCCAAACTGGTGCTCGCCGATGAACCCACTGCCAACCTTGACAGTAAAACCTCCAACCGTATTATTGAGCTTATGAAAGATATGCGGGATGAATTCGGCACTACCTTTATCTTCTCCACCCACGACCCCAAGGTGATGAAAAACGCGGAAACTATTTTTACCCTGGAAGATGGCAGATGGGAAGGGGGAAGCCTTCAGCCTAAATAACCTATTAAAAAAATTATGTTTAGTGTCTTAAATCTTGCTATCCGCAATCTGCGGCGCTATAAGCGACGAACCTTGCTCACCTCTGTTTTGATCACCCTGGGAGTGGTGGCGGTGCTGCTTTTTGTTTCCGTGTCCGGTTCCTTCAAGGCCATGATGATCGGCCAGATCACAGATTCCATGCTGGGCCACCTGCAGGTACACCGCAAGGGATATCTTGCCTCCATTGACAGCCTGCCCCTGGACCGTAACCTGAAAGGCAAACAGGTTGCCGAAGTAAAGGAAATCCTGGAAGGCAATGATGCTGTGGAGGCCTATTCCATGCGGATTAAGCTGGGAGCCATGTTCAGCAATTTTTCAGAAACAACCAATATTCGGCTTAACGCGGTCAATCCAAAACAAGAGATGCAGACAGTCCCCATGCTTACTGATCGCATCATCAAGGGAAAAAAGGAAGGCCTCCTTGAAAAGGGAGAAATCCTTGTTCCTGAGCTCATTGCCAAGGGAATGAAGGTCAAGATCGGCGACACTATTGTCCTGGTTGCCACCAACAAGGATGGATCGGTGAATGGGCAGCCCTTTGTGGTACGCGGTATCCTGGAAGGCATTTCCGGGCCGGGCGGCCGGGATGGCTTGATCCATCTTGACGATGCCAGGACCCTGCTGCGTATCGAAGACAGAGAGATCAGCGAAATTTCCATACGTTTAAAAAGCATGGGCCGGATGAATGAGGTGTTAGATCAGTTGAAGGACCGGCTTGGATCTATTAAAGACAAAATGGGCAAGCCGGTCTTTGAGGTGCACACATGGGAAAAGCTTTCACCATTTTTCAATATCGCCGAGATGATTGACCTGATGACCTTTTTTATCAAAATCATGTTGGTAGCCATTGTTCTGGTGAGTATAATGAATGTTATGATCATGGCTGTTTATGAGCGCATCAACGAAATCGGCACCATGGCTGCCATTGGGACTGTGCCGGGCAAGATCCTCTCCCTCTTTATGGTGGAGGGTTTTTTGCTCGGCGTGTTCGGTACCTTGATAGGTGTTGTTATCAGCCTTATCACCATTGCCGGAATGAATACCGCCAAGATCAGTTTTGATTTCGGACGCCAGAAAGGACTGCTGCTTTCTCCAACCATCGCCTTAAATGATGTGGTCACGGTTGCCTGCATTGTCATTGCCATATCTGTACTTGCCAGCCTGCAGCCGGCCTGGAAAGCTGCGAGAATGGATCCCATAACAGCCCTGCGCCATGTTTAAGTTGGTAGGTGGAAGGCTGAAGGCTGAAGGGGGAAGGTAGAAAGCTGTTAGTTTTTAGCCCTCGTTTTCATACCTTCAGCCTAACAGCCTTCAGCCTAAACAACCTAAGGAGAGGAATTCATGAAAATTAGAAGTACACCAACCATTATTGTTAATTTGGTTTTGTTCATTTTCTTTGGTCTTTCCATAAGCGCTTTTGCCGATTCAATGAAAATTGCCGTGGCCGCCACCGGCCCGGAAAAGGATGCAGCCATAAGCCAACAGGCCGGCAGAACCCCGTTTTTTCTGTTTTTTAATGACAAAGGTAATTTTCTTGAGGCCGTAGAGAATCCTTCCAGGGATCGGTCTCGTAACGCCGGGCCAAACGCAGCTTTATTTCTTGCCGACAAAGGGGTGACGCTCGTTATCGCTGGTAATATCGGAAATAAAATGGAACAGGCTTTGAGGGACGATCAGATAGAATATATAGAAAAAACAGGAGCTGCCTACAGTGCGGTGCAAACAATTATTCAAGACCGTTAGCCGGATCATCGTTCCGGCAGTCATTTCCTTTTGTTTTTTCGGGACAGCCGCGGCCCTCGCCCTGGATGGCAATGATATCCTGCGCCAGGTCGATAAAAACATGCAGCCCCAGTCCTATGAGATGTACCGGAAGCTGATCAACATAGAGCCCGATGGCTCAAAAAAGGAGTTTGTCCTTTACACGGTTAAAAAGGGACAGGACAAAATGGTGGCCTTGTTCCTCTCGCCGGCCAGTGAAAAGGGCCGCTCTACTTTACGCCTGGGCGATAACATGTGGCTCTACATCCCTAATGTGGGCAGACCGCTGCGTATCACCAGTCTGCAGTCAGTTGTGGGCGGGATATTCAACAATTCCGACATCCTGCGACTGGACTACAGTGTGGAATATAACGCGGAACAGATAACCGACCAGGGCGACACCTACCTGCTTGACCTGAAGGCCAAGTCCCCCTCAGTTGCCTATGACCACTTGAAGATGAAGGTGGATAAAAAGACATTTTTGCCAACCACCATTGAATGTTATGCCATCAGCGGCATGCTGATAAAGACCCTGCACTATACGAAAATCAAAGATTTCGGCCAAGGCCTTATCAGGCCGTCAATGCTTGAGACAGACAGCCCGCTCCACAAGGGCTATCGGTCTGTAATGCTTTTTGCCAAAGTCAAGAAGAAAGAACTGCCGGACGAAGTGTTTACCCTCAATTACCTGTCCAAGGTTGATGAATTGCGATAGCACCGGCTCCTATCTTGCCGGCTTTCTGCTGAGTTTGCTCCTTTTTTTTCCTGTTCTCCTGCACGCAGATGACGAGTTCAGCTTTGGACTGGAGGAGTTTGAAAAAAAGGCCCTGGAAAAGGGAGGCTATGCAGAGTTCAAGTGGGAACATATGGATATTAACCAGGGTTCTGCTTTTGCCCGGCTGAACCTCTCAGACCAGCCCCTGTCGACACTTGATCGTTTCTACGGCAGTCTGCAGATTGACGGTTACTACACCAAAGAGATAATTAGTTTCAATTGGCTTCTTAAGGCTTCTGCTCAGCAGGATGATCTTGGCTGGACTGACATGGCGGATGTCTATGAGGCCTATGTCAGCATCAAACCGGCGCCTATTTTTACTGCGGGTGTGGGCAAAAAGTCATACAGGTGGGGCAAGGGATATGCGTGGAATCCAGCCGGCTTTATCAACCGTCCCAAAGACCCCAATGATCCGGAAGAGGCGCTGGAAGGCTACATAACAACTGAAGTTGATCTTATAAAGAGCTTTTCAGGACCATTGCAGACTGCTGCTCTTACCACAGTGATTCTGCCGGTGTGGCAGGGAGTCAATGAAGATTTTGGTGAGATAAACAATGTGAATCTGGCAGCCAAGCTTTATCTCCTGTATCGGGATACGGACATCGACCTGATCTTGTACACAGGTGACAGTCGTTCCACCCGTTATGGCCTGGATTTTTCCAGAAACCTGGCGCCGAATTTTGAAATTCATGGGGAGCTTAGCTATGTTCCCGGCCAGAGGAGAGTAATCCTTCAGGATGATGGCTCCGCCCTGGTCCAGGAAACTGCGGCGCTCTCCTATCTCCTTGGTCTCCGCTATTTATGGGAAAATGATATGACCGGCATTATTGAATATTACCACAATGATGCCGGTTACACTGAAGAAGAGATGGAACGTTTTTTTCAACTCATTTCAGACGGTGAAAACCAGTTTCTTGCCTCAGGCAGTGACGTACTTCTTGAAAGGGCAAGAGACATGAGTCTGCGAGGCTATGGCAAGCCGCAACCGGGTCGCAATTATCTTTATGCAAAATTTACCCAGAAGGAACCCTTTGATATTCTGTATTTTTCACCCGGCCTTTTCACAATTATCAACCTTGACGACAAGAGTTACTCCATAAGCCCGGAGATGGTCTATACAGGATTTACGAACTGGGAATTACGGTTGCGTTTTTCGTATCTTAATGGCGGAACATCCACCGAATATGGTGAGAAAATGAACAGCAACAAGCTGGAGTTGCGAGTCCGCTACTTTTTTTAAGGATACCGATTATTGTAACCGTTCACGGGATTACAACGTCCGTTTTACCGCAACCCACCGAACTGTAAGCGTTTACAGGGTGCTGCAGTATTGTAGGTTGGGTTAAGCGGGTACCATGCACTTATATTGTTGGGTTCGCCTAGCCCATCGCTCCTCAATAGTTTGAAATAGCTACAAAATTAGCGAACCCAACAAGATTTGTTGTAAGCGCATCGGCTTAACCCAACCTACAATTTTTAGTTTAGGCCCATGAAGTGGATACCCCCTATTCCAAGTAAAAATGATATCAGATTACCGGAGCGAAGCGACTTCCATAAATTTTCAATCTTCAATAGTCAATTTTCAATTCCAAATTATTTATTCTCAAGATTAGCCCAATTAACCCCCCAGCCAACATCTACCTTCAGGGGCACGGCAAGATCCATTACATTTTCCATGGTCTTTTTCACCATCGTGGTGACTTTTATTATTTCTTTTTCCGGCGCTTCGATTATCAGTTCGTCATGTACCTGGAGCAACATCCTGCAGGGTGTTTTTTCTGCCTGGATATTTGAGTCAACTTGTATCATGGCCAGCTTTATTATATCTGCCGCAGTACCCTGAATAGGTGTGTTAATAGCGGTCCTTTCAGCAAATTCTCTTACAGTCCTGACCCTGCTTTTAAGGTCAGGGATATAGCGCCTGCGACCAAGGAGCGTGGTGACATAACCCTGTTCCCTGGCCTTTTCTACAGTTTCCTTCATGTAGCGTTTTACACCGGGATATTTTGCAAAATAGCGATCGATAAACTCCTTAGCCTGTTTATTCCCAATACCCAGTTCCTTTGCCAGACCAAAGGCGCTTATTCCGTATATTATTCCGAAGTTAACGGTCTTGGCCGCTCTGCGCATTTCCGGCGTAACCAGCTCCGGGAATACACTAAAGACCTCTGCTGCGGTAAGACGGTGAATGTCTTTATCATTTTTGAAGGCATTTACCAAAGCTTCATCCCCGGAATAGTGGGCAAGGACTCTCAGCTCTATCTGGGAGTAATCCGCGGATAAAAGAAAGCTCCCCGGAGCAGGAATAAAGAGCGCCCTGATTCTCCTGCCTTCTTCTGTTCTGACAGGAATGTTCTGGAGATTGGGATCACTGGATGAGAGCCTGCCGGTGGATGTGACAGTCTGGTTAAAGGATGTATGGACCCGCCCTGTATCAGGGTTGACCATCCTCTTTAACCCGTCCACATAAGTAGACTTGAGTTTTGACAGGTTTCTGTAGGCAAGGAGTTGTTGCGGAAGCTCGTGAGACTGGGCAAGTTCCTTGAGTACCTCTATGTCTGTGGAGTAACCGGTTTTCTTGCGGGTCTTTTTTTTCTGAGGAAGCTTGAGTTTTACAAAGAGTATTTCCGCCAGTTGTTTCGTAGAGTTTATGTTGAACGGTTCTCCTGCAAGCTCGATAATTTTTTTATCCAGCTCGTAGAGCCTTTGAGAAAATTCTGTTGACAGCGCATCAAATCCTTTTATATCAACAAGAATTCCGGCCATCTCCATTCGGGCGAGAATCCGTATCAGCGGCACTTCAACCTGCTCGAACAGTTCCAGCAGGCCGCTCTCTTTTAACCTCTTCCACAGGGCCTTTTGGACAAGAGAAGTTACGTGAACGTCTTCACAAGAGTAATCCCTGGCAAGCGGTAAGGGCACATAGGCAAAGTTTTTGACCCTTTTCTGCGTTTCAGTTACCTTTTTAAAGGATATCATGCGGTGCCCCAACACCTCTTGTGATATCTCAGCAAGGTTGTGACGGCGCTTTGAGGGGTTAAGGAGGTAAGAGGCTACCATCGTGTCCCCGGATATTCCCTTCAGCTCCATTCCGTGGTTGGCAAGGACAATCAGGTCATATTTTATATTCTGCCCGATTTTTTCGATTTTTTCGTTTAAAAATATGGGTCCAAGGGCCTCGGTCACCTGAGATAAATTGAGCTGTGGCTCCTGGCTCTCGTGTCCAACAGGGATGTAAGCGGCCTTTGGCGGTGTAATGCAGAGAGAGATCCCGACAAGCTTTGCCTTCATTGGAAATTCACTCGTGGTCTCTGTATCGATGACTATTCTTGAAGCTTTTCGTGCCATCTCTGCCCAGCGGGCAAGATCCGCCGGGGATTGTATTAGCTCATATTCGTTAAAAGAAATGGTCTGTTCCGGCACCATCTGGTCTAAAAAGCGGGTAAGATTGAATTGTTTAAAGAGCTGCCTTAGTTTTCGCTGATCAGGTGGATTTCTGCGAAACGCGTTAATGTCAAGGGGAACTGTGATATCGTCAGCAAGGCTTATAAGTCTGCGCCAAAGGTCCAGGCGGTCCTTGTGGGTCTCAAGACGCTCTTTCAATTTTCCCTTGGGGAGTTCATTCAGGTGCTTGATAAGGTTATCCACTGAGCCATAGCTTTTTATGAGCTTTAAAGCGGTCTTTAATCCAATTCCGGGCACACCGGGGATATTGTCCGAGGTGTCACCGGTCAGTGTCATTACATCCAGAAATTGAAGCGGTTCAAGGCCAAACCGTTGTCGAAAGGCATCAAGATCTGTAACTTCGTCCTTCATCGAGTCCCACATGCTGACTTGTGGTCCGATCAACTGAAGGAGGTCTTTGTCGCCGGAGACAATCATAATGGTCTGATTGGTGATGCGCCGTGCGAGTGTGGCAATTATATCGTCTGCCTCATAGCCATTTTTCTCAAGCTGTGTGAGGCCCAGGGCATTTACTATTTCTCTTACATATGGGATCTGAACGCTCATATCATCAGGCATCGCAGGCCTGTTTGCCTTGTAATCGGCATAGAGGCCGTGTCTGAAGGTAGGGCCTTTAGCGTCCCACACAATGGCCACATATTCAGGGTCTTTTTCTTTTAGTACCTTCCAGAGCATATTGGTAAGACCGTAGATTACCTTGGTGGGAAACCCGTCATGGGTAGTCAGGGGCTGACGTATGGCAAAGTAGGCCCTGTAGAGATACGAGCTGCCATCTATCAGGAATAGTGATGAATTGGATTTTTTATTCATGGTTCGTAGTTTATAGTTCGTGGTTGCTGAATACCTGTTTTTCTTAATGAGCTGTTACCTATGATCTGCTCACAGGGGCAGTTTGTTTGACTTTTTTGAATGATCTAAGTATCCTCAATGGCCGCAAAAGTAAAGAGGGGAGGGCTTTTTTATGTCAACGCTGGTAGTAGTGGGAACGCAGTGGGGTGACGAAGGCAAAGGGAAGATAGTAGACCTCTTGACAGAGTATGCCGACGTTATAGTGCGTTTTCAGGGTGGTAATAATGCCGGCCATACCCTGGTAGTGGACGGCGAAAAATTTATTTTTCACCTGATCCCTTCCGGGATTCTAAATGATGACAAGCTCTGTCTGATTGGGAACGGAATTGTAATTGATCCGTCAGTCTTTATTCAGGAGCTTGAGGGGCTTGCCTCAAGGGGTAGGCCTGTAACCGCCGACAGATTGCGGCTTAGCCCAAACGCACATCTAATAATGCCATACCACAAGGCCCTGGATCATGCCGGAGAGGCTGCCAAGGCCGAGGGGAAAAAGCTCGGGACCACGGGACGTGGTATAGGGCCATGCTATGAAGACAAGATAGTCAGAAATGGAATCAAAGTAGCTGATCTTCTTGACCCTGCGCTCTTTAGAGAGAAACTCGAAGATAACGTAAAAGAAAAGAACTTCTATCTGACTAAGTTGCTGAATGCCGATCCCCTTGATCCCGAGACCATTTATGGTGAGTTTCAGGATTATGCCGAGCGTCTTGCCCCTTTTATCGACAATGTCTCTGTATTGATAGATGATGCGCTGCATAAAGGAAAGAACGTGCTGTTTGAGGGTGCCCAGGGCACTCAGTTGGACATAGATCATGGGACTTATCCCTTTGTCACATCCTCCAATACCGTGGCCGGGGCAGCCTGCTGTGGGGCAGGAATAGGTCCCAGCAAGATCGATAAAGTGATGGGAATCTGCAAGGCCTATACTACAAGGGTAGGTGCCGGTCCTTTCCCCACAGAACTGGAGGATGCGGTCGGAGACCATTTACAGGAAAAAGGGGCCGAGTTCGGCTCAACCACAGGCAGGCGCCGTCGCTGTGGATGGCTTGACGGTGTGGTATTGAGGGACGCGGTCAGGATCAATGGACTGGATGGGCTGGTTATCACAAAACTTGACGTGTTGAGTGGGCTTGGTCAACTCAATATCTGCACTGAATACGATATCTCAGGAACCCTACATACCTTTATGCCTGCCAATATTCGGGAGGTCGAATCAATAAGGCCGATTTATAGGACACTTTCCGGTTGGGATGAGGATCTCAGCCAAATGAGATCATTTGATGATTTACCTGAAAAGGCCAAGGACTATCTAAAGATCATAGAGGATATGGCTGAGATACCCATAGTGCTGATCTCAGTGGGTCCCAGCAGGGAGCAGACCATTTTTTTGAAAAATCCTTTTGAATAACCAAAACAAAATAAAGCATCTTTCATTTTTAGGTTTACACTTTTTAAAAGAATCTCACGCAAAGGCGCAAAGAAAATCAAGAAAAAATTGCGCCTTTGCGCCTTTGCGTAAAATATTTCTTTCATTGGGATAGGTGCTAAAGAGCTTGACTAGGTTGCGATATGGAAATAACATACCGTAAGGTAAGGCAATAGAAAAGAATTTGTTGTTTAGTGCTTTTCTGAAAAAACGGAATTTCTATATAAATTTAGTTTGAATAAAGGAAAAGGGGGGGTAAACTAAGTGAAACTAAAGAGTGTTTTTGAAAATAATGGGTTTATGCCTGCGAAATATACATGCGATGCCGGTGATAATAGTCCAGAATTCATAATAGAAGATGTGCCGGAAGAGACAAAGCGTTTTGCCATGACAATGGAAGACCGCGATTCTCCAATAAGAGCAATGGTTCACTGGATTATTTTTAATATCCCAGGGGATATAAGAGAAATAAAAGAAAATACTATTCCTCAAGGAAGTACACAGGGAACAAATGATTTTGGGAAGCAAAGCTATAAAGGGCCCTGTCCTGATTCGGCCATTCATAGATATGAATTCAGGCTGCTTGCTCTAGATAGAGTTCTTGAAGTTGATGAAAAAACGAAAAAAGCTGAGTTAGAGAATTTAATAAAGGGTCGTACTCTAGCAGAAGCAGTATTAACAGGATTATATTCAAGAGACTAAAAAAAGGCGGCTATTAAAGCCGCCTTTTCTTTTTTTGTAACCGTTCACGGGATTACAACGTCCGTTTTACCGCAACCCACCGAACTGTAAGCGTTTACAGGGTGCTGCAGATGCGAGGCGGAGGGTACGCAGACGTACTTCCTGTACTTCAAGTGCCCGACAACAAAGCAGATGCGGTGCCCTGTGAATGCTTACTTGATTTCGATCTGTTTTGCCTTTACCTCTTCCTTTTTGGGGAGGGTAATTTTTAATACTCCGTTATCGTAAGATGCCTCTATTTTGTCGGAATCCACTGACACAGGAACTCTGATTGTCCTGGAAAAAGTTCCGTAGCGGGTCTCAACGCGATGGAAGTTCTCTTTCTTTTCCTCGGTTTTTTGCTTCTTTTCCCCCTTTAATGTCAGCATGTCGCCAGAGAGAGAGATGTCAATATCCTTAGGTTCCATGCCCGGAATTTCGGCTTTTACAATAAGGGAATCCTTTGTCTCTGATACATCCAAAGCAGGCATCCATTCCCCTTTCATGGGCAGAAATTCTCTTTCGCCGGCCAAATTTCCCCAAAGATCCTCCATCTCCCTTCTAAGATTGCTTAGTTCACGTAATGGTCTCCAAGGTGTAATTTCAAGCATGGTATATTCCTCCTTTGTTTTAAATGAAGTCAAATATATCTTAGGTAAAAAATAAGTTCGATGTTTTTTAAGTCAAGGAATTTTTACCTGAAAATTTTCAATGGACAAGCAAGGTTTTTGGATACGGTTAGGAACGGGAGATAAATAAGTTGAACAAAAATTAACAGGATTTTTTGTTGTATTCAAGGCGCGAGGAGCGAGCATAACGGGTTATGTGATCGACGAGCAACGAAGAAGACGGCAAAAAAGACGTTAATTTGTTCAAGTTATTTATTGTACGTTCCTTATCTCGAAACAGTCCTTATCAGCCTCTTTATTTGCCCGATTAAGGGAAAATAGATATAGTAGCACTATACCTTGTTCATATATTAAGATAAACTGATGAGTTAGGGCCGTATGATTACCTGGGAAACCCCAATTTTTTTATCTTTTATACGATTTTATACGATAAGGGAGCATAATACAGTTAAGGAGAGACTATAGGAGATCCCTTGGCATGGCTGAACAACCTGATGACAAAAGCCCGCTTACTCAACCCTTCAACATAAGGGATTGCGCACTTGTATCCATGGCCACTGGTTACAGGGCCCAAAACCTGAGAGAATTTAAGGAAGGGCTGCTGAGGGTCCACGAGGGCAGCATATATCATCATTTCTGGGGACGTTTTTTAGAGCCCCAGTTCGACGAACCTGAGTACAGTAATGATTTCGCAGCCTGGGTATACCACCGTCTTAACGAAAAGGCCTTGGCAGAGAAGTTGAGTGTTATTGACCCTACTGACTATGAAAATATTGAGTCTGTCAGGCAGGATTTGGTGGAACGGGTAGAAGACAGGCTATATGAGAATGAATTTGTGCCATGGACAAGGGCCGATGAGCAATTTCATTTTGTCCGTTCCCAGATAGTGGTCTTGGATACCGGGCGTTATCTGGAGATACCGTCGGATTTGCCGGCCGCAGTGCCGGGAATGACCATCGGCAGCATATTTTATCACTTCATAGATGCCCGGAAGAGGACGGAAGACAGGAGTGACGACTTTAGCGCCTGGTTGACAGGGTGGGGTGACACATATAATGATCTCAGGCTTAAGCTCATGGCCGTTGACCCGTTCTTTTCTTCTTTGAAAGAATTGCGTTTTATGGTCACCCGGGTGTTAGAGGAATACTTCAGCGGAGGGAACTCATGAGCGAACTCCTTGACCTTTACGCAGAAGTGGCAGGCCGGGACGTAGTAAATCACCTTTATCAGTTGGCTGCTCCCCTCAAAGGCATGAAGGTTGTTCATGTAAATTCCACCAAGGAAGGTGGAGGAGTGGCCGAGATCCTCAGGAAACTGGTTCCGATGATGGAGGCCCTGGGTCTTGATGTGAAGTGGGAAGTATTAGAGGGCAGTCCTGATTTTTATCAATGTACCAAGGGGTTTCACAATGCCATCCAGGGCTTTCCAGTAGAGCTGTCCGAATCCATGCTGGAGGCCTATGAGACCGTTAATGTAGAGAATGCCGAGCGACTTAGGCCTGTCCTTGAAGAGGCTGACTTTGTCTTTATACATGATCCGCAACCAGCGCCATTTCTCAATTTCTGCCCCAATAGGCGTGGAAAGTGGGTATGGAGGTGTCATATAGACTGCAGCCGTCCATATCGTCCGGTATGGAAGTATTTAAAAAAGTGGATACAGGACTATGATGCCAGTATTTTTTCCCTTGCGCAGTTTGCTCAAATTCTGCCTCATCCCCAGTACCTGATCGCCCCCAGCATAGATCCCTTGAGTGAAAAAAACATTGATCTTCCCGAAGAGGAGATCAGGGGAGTCTTTGACCAATTTGGTCTGAAGCCGGATTTACCCTTTATTTTGCAGGTTTCCCGTTTTGACCGGTTTAAAGACCCTCTTGGCGTGATAGAGGCTTACAAACAGGCCAGGAAGATGGTGCCCTTGCAACTGGTTTTGGCAGGTGGCGGTGCCACCGATGACCCTGAAGGTGAAAAGGTGCTTGAGGAGGTCAGAAAGGCTGCGGAAGACAACGAGGACATCCATGTACTGCTTCTTCCGCCTGATGCCCACAGGACTATTAATGCCTTGCAAAGGGCCTCTGATATTGTGCTTCAAAAGTCCATAAAAGAGGGCTTTGGGCTCACTGTTACAGAGGCAATGTGGAAAGGAAAACCAGTGATCGGGGGAGATACAGGTGGAATCCGTCTCCAGGTAGTAGATCACTTTACCGGTTTCAGGGTAAGAAGTCCTGAGGGTGCTGCCTTGCGCATCCGTTATCTGCTGCACCGCATGGACAGGCTGGAAGAGATGGGCACCAGGGCAAGACGCCTTGTCCTTGAGAATTTTCTTTTGACACGGCACCTGAGGGAATATCTTGCATTGATGATCGGTGTGCTTCATGGTCTTGAAGACAGGATAGATATGATACAATGAGAGTCCTTTTACGGGTTCAAAGGTTCAGGGTTCAAAGGTTCACGGTTCAAGAAAAAAGATGAACATCGAACATCGAACGTCCAACATCGAATTTTGAATGGGAAAAGATGAAACAGAAATAGCCGTTGAATGTAAGGAACGGGAGATAAATAAGTTGAACAAAAATTAATAGGATTTTTTGTTGTATTCAAGGCGCGAGGAGCGAGCATAACGGGTTATGTGATCGACGAGCAACGAAGAAGACGGCAAAAAAGACATTAATTTGTTCAAGTTATTTATTGTACGTTCCTAAGGTTAACAAAAGAAAAACAACCCTGAACCCTTGAATCCCTATAGAAAGGTAACCCTGAACGGTGAACCCTGAACCTTTGAACTCCTACGACATTTTATCATTTTGGGATTTATTGACAAGAAGTAGAAATAGGGCCTTACTCCTTGACTATGACGGCACCCTTGCCCCCTTCAGAGTGGACCGGGATAAGGCGGTGCCATATTTTGGGGTAAGGAAGATCCTTAAAAAAATAATAGCTACTGGTGATTGCAGGGTCGTTGTAGTAAGCGGAAGGAGCGTGGAAGACCTCCTGCCCCTGCTTGGACTGCAAGTCACTCCTGAGATATGGGGGTCACACGGTAGGGAAAGGCTTTATGCAGACGGTGAATATAAGATTCGGCCTGTTGGGGCTAAAGCAGATAAGGCCTTGAAAGAGGTTCTTGATTGGGCCAGAGCATCAGGTCTGGAGTCCTACTGTGAGCTGAAGCCCGGCTGCATTGCATTTCATGTGCGGGGTCTTGCACCAGAAAAGGCTGAGGAGATCTTGACACAGGTCGGTAGCGCCTCGTTTTCTTTGAAACAAGTGCATGGTCTTGTTCTTCATAGCTTTGACGGTGGGCTTGAGTTCAGGGCCGAGGGATGTCACAAGGGCCAAGCAGTTGAGACCATTTTTCAGGAATCAGGGTCAGATATGGTTGCTGCATATCTCGGAGATGATAGGACTGACGAGGATGCATTTCGCGCCATAAAGGGTAGGGGTATCGGGGTTTTGGTCAGGTCCGAGTTAAGGACTACTGAAGCGGACCTTTGGATAAAGCCTCCAGAGGAACTTCTGCAATTTCTTTCAGAATGGGCCAGGGCATGTAACATTAGAACCTAAATTGAGCGATTAGCCTTTAGCGCTTAGCTATTAGTTTAATGATTACAGGATGTTTTACTATTACAAACTTTTACCCGTTGGGTGTTATTTCTAATTAACGTAATGCCCTGATTTTTCAAAGCTAAAC